>NZ_JAZQIJ010000031.1:0-16447 GCF_045541095.1 Methanobrevibacter sp. | reverse complement strand
CAATATCATCTCTAAAACTATTTTTAACAATTTTTCGAAATGAATTTACAATGTAAAAAAAAAATATACTGTACTTTTTACAGCCAAAAAAGAAAGAAAATAAGACTTTTAAAAGTCTTATTTGTGTAGTTAGCGGAAATCAGGTTTGTTTAAAGTATTTTTATTATTTTCTTGCTTTTCCTACACGGCGCGCAATAACCATTTCTCCAACAGAAATGAGACCTGCAAAGAATTTTTCCAAACCGCCGGTAGCCCAGATAGCTTCACCGAAAGTGGAATCCTTAATATTTGCTTCATATTCTTCAGGAGAGATTTTTTTACCGGTTGTTTTCTTGGATACAATAGCTGATGCCGCCATCAACTCTTCCCAGGTTACGCCCTTAAGCTGGTTTTGCATTGCTTTGTATAATTTTTCTACTTTTATGTCATAAAGTTCAGACAACAGCTCTACAATATCACATGCACGGACCATTCCCACAACCTGCTTGTCATCATTGATTACAGGAACTGTTACGAATTTATTGTTTGCTGTTAAAATTACTGCAATTCTTGCAGGATCATTTTCATGAACAGTGGAAATTTCCTCGTAATCACTCATGATTTCTGAAATCTTTTCATTTCCTTCCCTTAAACCTCTTGTAATGTCAAAAGAAGTAACCCATCCTACTAACTGTTTGTTGTCATTTACAACAGGACAGGTGAAACGTCTGATTTCTTCCATTACTTTTGAAACTTCAATTACTGTATCATCACAGTTCAAATATACAAAATTTTTATCCATTAACTCTTTAGCTCTCATAAACAAACCTCATTTTAATTAATATCTTCTCTTTTCAGTGCCCCCACAGGACAATGACGAGTGCATTCAACACATCTGATACATTTATCATCATCCAGAACAACTTCACCATCTATCAATTCAATTGCGCCGGTCGGACAGTTTTCTTCACATAAATAGCAGTTAACACAAGCATCATGGTTAACAGTTATGTTTCTGCTGTGAACGATAGGTCCAAGGTACCTGTCCAGTTCGATTGCATCGTCCCTTAGAGATATTTCAGCACAGGCTCCACATCCGATGCACATCTTTTCATTGACATATGGATATAATCTGTCTTCTTCCAATCTTATGCCCAAATCAATATTCAAATCTTCAAAGAATTCCTTAAATTCCATTGTGAATGCATTTGTAGGGCACAGATTTGCGCAGTCATCCCAATTGTTATCCTCTGAATAATCAATTGAAATGCTGTTCATTCTAACTACTCTATGAGAACAGCTAACATTGGACAGATTATATTCAATGAAATCGTTCTCACTCTCATTATTATAAATAACTGAATTATCTATTAACTTAATTGCTGAAACTGGGCAAGTCTGAACACAAATTTCGCATTTGACACATTTATCAGTTATTTTTGCAATTCTAAAAATATTAGCTGGTTCGATTGCATTAACTGGACACTCACCCACACAGGTATTACATCTTACACATCTCGGCGCTATAGCTATGATTTCCTCATTTGCGCTGAACTGGTCAAGTTCAAATTGGAAATCATCACCATCATCATCTAAATCAACAGACTTAAGCAAAACTTCACGTTCCAAATCTTTCATCTGTTTTTCAAAAGATACATTCATAATATTACCAACTAATTCTTTTTTAATTTAAAAAATCTTTAAAAGAAATCCTCCAGTTCCTTTAAAGTCGGAAACTTTTCCATTCCAAATCCTTCAATGGATTTGCTGGCAACCCAATTAGCAATTCTGCAAGATTGCTCCAGTTTATATCCTTTTAAATAAGCATATAAAAATCCGCTGTTGAAACTGTCGCCTGCACCTGTTGTATCTACAACTTCTGCTTTGAATGCTTCAACCTGGCATTCTTCGTTTCCGTTGGTTGCATAAACACCTTCGGAACCCTGTTTTACAACAACAGTTTCAATTCCCAAATCTAGGAAATTAACTACTAATTCGTGGATTGGTGCTTCATTATTATTACATAATAATCTTAATTCTGACTCATTTATAAGTAAAATGTTAGTTCTATCCAAAATAGGCTTCAGCTCATCGAATCCTTTTTGAACATATAGCATTCCAGGATCAAAACTCAATACTGTTTCGGGACTTAACTTTTCCAAAAGTTCTATTTGAGCATTGAATGAATCTCCAACAAATGAAGTGTAATGCATGATTTTACAGTTCATGATGTTGAGCAGGTTTATCTCACCCACTTTTATATCATCATTTACTCCAGGGTCAATGTAAAGGCATCTTTCGCCGTTTCCGTCGACAAATCCCAGGCATTTTCCTGTGGAACCTGATTCTGAATAAATCAGATTATTTGTGTATACTCCATTGATGGCAAGATTGTATTCAATCAAATCACCGTCTTCATCTTCAGCTATTTTTCCAATTATTGAAGTATCTAATCCAAGTCTTGCAAGACCAACGACAGTATTTGCTGCAGACCCGCCAGGAGTGTCGGTTTCACCTTTTATGAAACTTTCCTCATCGGCAGATGCAATATTTCCTACGGAGTACAGCTTATCTACGTTCAGTGCTCCAAATCCTATTACTTCCGCATTCAAGTCATTGTCAAATATTTCCATGCTAAAAACCTACTTCAGTATATCTAACAGATTAATATTCTTGTCTCCAAGTTTGCCGTCAAAGTTACCGGCAGATATTTTAACTACTCCATCATATTCCAAAGCGGCATCAATACCTGCTTTAATAGCCTTGTTCATTGATTCCTCATCGATTGCGTTTACGACAATTTCAGGAATGTAATTAACTCCTTCAGGAACTTTGGACTCATCACCCAATGATTCCTTTAGGGAAGGACAGTAAACATGATTTGTGGTAGGTCCGATTTCGGGGAAATTTGTTTCGGGTTTTGATGCTGCAGAACACACGTCAAATGGTGCTGTTGCACCTTCAACTGCCATTATGGCATCGATGACAGCGTCTCCCGCTTCGATAACTGCTTCAGGAGTTTCGCATAAATACCAGAAGTTTCCTCCCATTATTCCATCATTTATTTTGAATTTTTCCTCAATCTGGAAGTCCGGAACTGCAATCGGAACGTTTATCATTTTTCTTCCGTATTCTTCAACTATCCATTCATATCCGTCTCCGCAGTGGCCGACAATGTCCATCATTTCAATATACTCTTCACTGTCAGAGTCTGAATAGTCGAATATGCGAGTGAACGGTTTTACTAAAACATCCTGGCGAAGCCTGTATGAAAGTTCAAATGCGAATTTTTCAACATCATCGCTGCCTAACCAGTATTGCACCACTGCACCGAATCTTCCGTCTGGAGTTTGGGACTCGTCCAGAAATCCTTCAACGCCCCCTTCAACCCTGCCGATTACGGCACTTGGAGTTGAAGTTGAATCATATGCAGCCCTTTTTACAATTTTTTCTGTAGGCCCTGTGATTAAAGCTCTCACATATTTGCCTTCAAATGCTTCGAAAAATGTATCGTCTACCTTCTCATAACTCATTATATTACCTTCTTTAACCTAAACCACCGATATCCTGACCTCTTATGTTATTTCTCATGTCTTTACTGACTTTCAGGATATCTTCAAAATTATCATCATCTATAATCTTAATAATCGGATAATTTTCATTTTCAAATACTTCAAAGAATCTGTCTTTGATATCTTTTTCCACATCATATTTTCCAAATAACTCTTGACAGTCATCTGAACTGTTATACTCATCAATAAATTCCAAAACCGTATCCTTATCATGAACTGCGTAAATATTTGCAAGAACTGTTGTTGTTACTGCACTTGGAGATACAATAGCAATTTCCGCTACTCTCAAAGGATATTCATTTCCATTGAATGAAATGCTGATTCCGTTGTTTTTGCGAGCAAAAGCCAAAGGTTCGACATCAGTTATGCTGTCACCGATGTAGAGCATATTTCCTGTGTCTATGTCATCCCTTTCAATTATCTTATTGATTGCAAGCTTTTTGCCTTCACCGCCGACGACATCCACATCCCTGATTTTTTCATAGATTCCCATTTCTGAAATCTGAGAATAGAAAATGTCGTCAAACAGTTCATAGTCTTGCGGATTGGCCAGAATCAGTTCCTTGAATTCACCAATTTTTTTGATTTCTTCATCATTCAGATTCATGGAATCTATATCAACATCGGTGTAAAATGTATTTTCAAATGGAACTTCCATATAATCTGAAACTGCTTCGATATATTGACCGTAACTTGTACTGACTATATAAATATTCATAGCTTCCTTCAAGTAACTTAAAAGAAATTTTGAATCCTCTACGGCATAAATATTGTTTCTTGAAAAATCAACCATGTCACGGTTTTTCAGATTTTCGCAAACAAAAAAAGGCAGAATAAACTTTAAAGTGTTTCCTACCTTATAATTTTCCTTTTTGACAACATCAGCCAAATAGTCATCATATAAACTAAGAATCTTAAATAGCTCTCCACCATTTTCTATGAATTTGGCCGCCATTTCAAAGGCATTGTCGTTTAAAGTTAGAGGACCTTCGCAGTCCGTAATGAATGACTTTTCAAACATGATTCACCTAAAGTTAACAATTCTTATGGCATCCAGAGGACAAATTGCCTCACATTCCCTACAGTAAATACATTTTTCACTGTCAAAGTCTATTTTATCATCATTTAAGGCCAATGCATCGACAGGGCAGTTTTTAACACAAATCGCACAAGCCTGACATTTCTCATGGGAGAGAGTAAACTCACCCCGTCTCTGATAGTGCAAATAGGACCTTGCATAATACAGGTCAGTATCTCTACTGTAGAAATAATCATCATAAGCACCGATTGCATCGAATTTACACTGTTCCACACATTTACCGCAGAAAACACAATTATCATTGATTGTTATCGGATTCGGCCCGTTCAACTTGATTGCACCGACAGGACATACGTTGAAACAGTCACCGCATGCAATACACTTATTTTCATAAACTTCAATGTTACGGTCCATCAGGTATGATCCGACCAGCTTTGTGAATTTGGAAACCTCAATGTGTGTGTCCAGACTGATTTTAAGCTCCCTTTCCATCATGTCATTTACCTTGCATTCAATGAAGTTTTCAAAGTTCTGGTCATTGAATTCCAGGGCGATGGATTTTCCTACCTTTTCCAAAACCTTGTTGAGACTGATTAAATCAAGGGAGAGCCTTTTCATGTTATGGTCAATGATTTCTGAAACAATGTCGAAAGATTTTATCTCACTGTACATCTTGTACGCCTTTTTACGTGAGGAATATCTGATTGCACCTGAAGGACATGAATGCATGCACTCTTCACATCTGGCACAGTATCCCGGATTGATATAAGGCAGCTTATTTGTTCTTGCAACATTGATTGCACCCATTGACGGACATACTCTTGTACATGTCATACAGCCAATACAGTTTTTCTGGTTAACGACAATTGCCTTTCCTCCCTTAACAGTTTTAGGAAGCAACTGACCGTATTTTATTGCGTCTGTCGGACAAACTCTGAAACAGAATCCGCATCTGACACAGGTATCCTTGTCAATTTCACTGTGAGGGATTTCACTCCCGTCAGAAACTATATGAATGGAACCGTTTTTACATGCCTGAACACATGCCCCGCATGCTTTACATAATTTAGTATTGATATTGGGAACATTTTCCTTTTTAGGTTCATCCATATGAACCTCCAAGGATATGGCATCATACGGGCAAGCATTACGACACAATACACATCCAAAGCAGGTATTTCTTATTTTTATAAGACCTTCATCCTCATCCATGTAAACCGCATCGATTGGACATGAGTCAAGACAAGGCTTATCACTGCATTTTGCACATTTGGTCTGGTCAACCAGATAATCGACATCAACATGCCTCAATGGTCTTGGTGTTTTAGTAAAACTGTCAATCATAACACTCACTCCATAAATATATCCTCATTTAGATTAGATGCCTTGACTGTAGCATGAATAATCTTGTCATCTTCCATTGAAAACTTGGCGATGAAATATTTAATTACTGAAAACGGACATGTCTGATAACAGATACTGCAACGCAAACATCTGTCTTTATCCCGTACAATAGTGTCATTTTCCTCATCAAATGAAATGCAGTTTGTCGGACAATCAGGAATGCATAACTGGCATTTTTCACATTTTGATTTGTCCCAATCAATAATTCTTATTTTGAGCCTGTTTACGGCATTAGTCATAATTTCAAGAGCAATTTCATTATCAGGAATTATTTTCAATGCCTCATCCCATATCTCAGAAACAGGAACCTCATACTGCAGGAGTCCGTCTTTTTCTAAAGATCTCAAGTCCTCTTCCTTATTGTTAATGTAATCCTCAAGGTAATTGACACATAAAAGTATCAGATTCTTCTGGTCCTGCAGGTTGTCAACAAATACTGCCTTCATTGCACCATTTACAGGACATACATCAAGACATTCACCGCAGGAAATGCAGTTGAGCTGGTCCACAAACAGCTTGTCATTTACAAGACTTATTGCCTCGACAGGACATTTTTTCATACATTTTTTACATTTAATACATAGATAATCGTCAACGATGTATTGCCTTTTTGACGGAATGATATTGAATTCCGGCAAAATCTCATGATTAACACCGCATTCCAAGGTTTTAGGATCAGTCGGGCAAACTTCAGCACAGAACCCGCAACGTATACATGCACCTTTTTTAATGACAGGATAAGTCAACCCTTCCCCTTCTTCTGAATCCTCATCACGAACCAGTTTGATTGCATTCGGTGAAGGACAGGAAACTGTACATGCTCCGCAACCTATACAATACTCTTTATTGACCTTTGGGAAATCTCTAAAACGTTCCGGCTTTTCAGAAATGTCTGGCAGGTTGTGCGCATTGGCAAATGCATCTGTCCATGCCTTTCGTGCAAATTCATATACGTACCACATTAGAGATGACATTTTATTTCACCTCATAAAAGTCTTTAATTGCGGTTTTTCCGGCTTCATCTGTAATTGCCACCCTTTCTGCACATGCTACACAAGGGTCACATGACGCATAGGTAGATACCGCATCCGCAACGGTCGGAACATCACGTATCATGTATTTTGCACATGAATCCATATTCGCAATACTTGGAGTTCTGATGGAAATGTTTTTAATCAGATTTCCATTGGTTTCAATCATGTAAGTTACTTCGCCACGAGGAGCCTCATTTTGACGCATAGCATAACCTGATTTGATATTTGCAGGAGTACGAACTTCACCTTTAGGTATATTTTCTATAGCTTGTCTAATAATTTTGATTGATTCAGGTATTTCATCAAATCTGGTCATTGTTCTTGCGTAATTGTCTCCTTCATGCCTTACAATTACATTAAAGTCAAAGTAATCATCATAAGTATAGTGACCTACACGGAAATCTTCAGTGATTCCTGAAGCTCTTCCAATAGGACCGACAGCCCTTCCTTTTATTGCCTCTTTTTTGGACATGTATCCAATGCCTTTGCATCTCAGGGCAAGAGCCGGACCTTCAGCAAAGAGATTACGGGTTATCTCAAATGTCTCTTCAATCTTTTCAAGATTTTTTAGAATAGGTTCAAAGTGGCGCTCATCAGCATCCATTCTCACTCCGCCAACAACATTCCAACCCATATTTACCCTATTTCCGGTCAGCAGTTCAATGGAATCCATTGCATATTCCCTGAGCTCCAAAACATGCATGAACAGGGTTTCATGGTCCATTGATTTGAAAAATGTTGAATTTGCAAGTAAGTGACTTTGAATTCTGTCCAGTTCATTTGCAATAACTCTTAAAAATTGAGCTCTGACAGGCACGTCAACATCTGAAATCTGCTCAATAGTCTCTGCAAATGTTTGTGTGTGTTCATAGGAACATATTCCACAAACCCTTTCAGAAAGATAAATTCCCTTTTGCCAGGTTTTACCTTCAATTATCTTTTCGATTCCCCTGTGAACATAACCGAATTCAATTTCGGCTTTAACTACTCTTTCACCTTCAGTTTGCAGTTTCAATCTGATAGGTTCCTTTAAAGCAGGATGAATCGGACCAATAGGCACTATCATTGTTGCTCCCTCCCACGATCAGCAATAGCTTGCGGTCCAACGGCCAAAATAGCTTCCAATATCTCATTTGGCCTAGGAGGACATCCCGGAATTTCTGCCGCTACCGGAATGAAATTTGAGGCAGGGGCATTGACACGGCCTCCTTCCTGTGCAAATACATCACCGGATATAGGACAGTTCCCGACAGCCACGGCTATTTTCGGTTCAGGAGCTTTATCATAAATTCTTTTTAAGTTATCTTTCCATTGTTCGGTTACAGCACCGGTCAACAACAGAACATCAGCTTCACGAGGATTATTGTGAACATAAATACCGAATTGCTCCAAATCATATCTTGGAGACAATAATGCGACACATTCAACGTCACATCCGTTACATCCTCCGCAATTGACTATGCAGACATGAATTGAGCTTTTCCTCACAACATCCCTTATAGCATTTAACATTGTACTCCCTCTTTTATTTTATAATTAAATATAAACATGATCAGTAAATCGCTTCTTTTTTTAATAATTCAAATAATTCTAACTGGCCTTCCTTCAAGGCGTCTTCATAGGATTTTCCGTTTTTAACTTCTTTAACCAGTTTCATCTTAAGATTTTTGGCATCCTCCGGAGTTATCACTTCCAAAGTACCGCTGAACCAGCATAACCTCAAATCAGCATTGAATTTCTGATATAGGCAAATGTCTTCTGCAGATTTGAATGTTCCATGCATCGCCTCAAGAGAAGACATGTCAAATAAACTGAAAAATACCTCTTCCAATTCTTCAACAGTACAATCAAAATCTTTGGAAAGTGGAACTATTACATCTCTCTGCCATGCATAGCTTTTAACGATTCTTGTTTGCATCAATCTTAATTTAGCATCATCATCCATTCCAATCACATCATACCGTTTACTTTTAAAATGTATACAATTATCGCAATAATCAAACCGATGGCAGTTTCTTTTCTACCGTATCCCGGCCTTTCACCCATTACGAATCCTGCAAGGAGAAAACCTATTGCAGATAATATAATATTGCCTGAACAAAATCCTAAAACCCAACCTACAATTGAAACAATAGTAAATGGGATATTCAAAGCAGTCACTGCCACAAACGGTTCGCCATGTTGCTTGTAACTGTAAAGCAAACCAAGAATTGATCCGGCTGCAAATGTGAGTATATAAATCATATAATCTAACATAATATCTCCTACATCGGTTTATAAAGCAATATGAATGAGCAAATTATTGCTATGAATGTTATAATAAAACATAATTTCTCTATACTTTCTATCTTGTGTGCAAAATTGCCTTTGGCGAGCAATACGAATGCTGCAAGGACAATTCCAATAACCACTATCGGAGCAAGGACTGTGGAGTGCAGGAATGTTGCCAGAAGTCCTACAACAATTATGCCGACAGCGACCAAAGCTGTGAAATATACTATTACATCCTCGCTGTTCATGCTACCACTCCTGTAAATATCATAAGTACTGTTCCGAAGAAGCATATTGCTCCTATGGTAATCTGAGTCATGACTGAATGGTTTGGACTGAATATCGGAGTTGCCGCATTGATAAATCCTGTTATGAATGTGATTGCAATCATTCCGATAAGATATCCGACGGCATTCAATGGACCGAAGAATATTGTCAGAAATACCCAAAGCATAACATACCATGCAATTGACTCTGAAAAGTGCATGAATCCCCTTAAGAGTCCGAAATGCTCGGTTTCAAATCCGGAGATTAAAACCTTATCCTTTGTAATTGCAAATGGAGAGTATGGGGATTTTGTAATAATCAGCATGAAAAACATCAATGCCGCAAGCGGAATTGTGAATATCAAAGGCCCATGTACTGACTGGTAAGTGATAATTTCTCCAATGTTCATTGTGCCGGTTACCAGATAGACAAATACGATAGCCGCAAACAGAGGAAGCTCTGTTGCCGCTGAAAGAACAGCCCTTACACAGCTCAATTTACCGTATGGGGAACCTGAACTTGAACCGGAGTTGTGCTCAACAATCTTGTAGACCGCATAGACACCGAACAGTATCAATAGAGAATCATGAGCTACAGGACCTGCAATTACACCGACAATCCAAATTAAAGCCAATATGAATGTAATTCCAATATAAAATACTTTTGAAACTGTCTTTGGAAATGCAGTTTCCTTAAAGAAGAATTTTAAGGAATGTATCAGATGCTGTACGATAGGTGGTCCAGGACGTTTTTGAACACGCGCCATCACTTTTCTGTGCAAACCTAAAAGCAGGCTTCCTGCCAGGAATGCAATAATAACTTGAATTAAAATTTCTGCCATCAAATTCATAATACCACCTAATACCCGGTAAACGGTTCTTTAATCCTTTCTTCCGCATCTTCAGGTTTTGGTTTGGCCATAGTCAGCAAACCTAAAGAAAGCACCCAGGTTGGAATTCCGAAGATAGCTACAGCGTAAACAATCCATACATCAAAGTCTATAACCAAACAGGCCAGAATGGCAACTGTTGATAAGACCAGTAATATAATTGATATGCTTTTTTGACTAACCATACTATCACTACCACAATACCAATAACAATATTTCAACAGCTCTTACAATAATAAATAATGAACTTAAGTGAATGATTACGATAAATGGAGAACCTGCTGTCCTAAACATTTCTGCCTTACTTGCAAAGAACGGTGCAACTCCACTTTCACCCAAGATACCGATCAACATCAGTACCGCACCAAACACTACCATCGGACTGGCAGGCATCTGGGATAAGACAGCCAGGGACAATGTTCCTGTAGCGGCAAGAATTATTGCTGCTCCTCCAAACAACGGCAAACTGCACATCATGGCAATCAGCCCATAGTTGAATGCTGAGTTAAGAACACTGGTCTGCTTAACTGCTGATACAATACCGATGTTTAAAATACCAACCAACGCCATGAACAATGTGAAATTGAACAAATCTCCGGTTATCATGGCACCAGCTGATGCTAAACCACAAATAATTGATAAAAATCTTCTTTGTCTGAATTCTTTTGGACCAACTTTAACTTCAGTATTATTTAAATAATGCATTGTAGCCTCAATCTGTGTTTCAGGTTTACTTAAAGCAATCAGAAGGGTAAACCCAAGCAACACCGCAAAGAGGAACAGGTTAAACGGTGTGATATACAATACAATGTCTCCAAGTGGAATTGTTCCAAGCAAATCTCCGCCAAGTGTATAGAAATCCATCATATCACTACTCCTTATCAATGTCCTCTCTCATAAGCAGTCCAATCAAACCAACTTTTGAAGCTACTTTTAATAATAGTCCACATGCTGCCAAGAATAAACTTAATAACCAATATTGAGGTGCAACGAAGAACAGAAGGAAACCTATTATCCATAAACACCATGCAATACCAGAAACGCCTGCAATACCGTCAAGCATCAATACAGGAAGTCCTCTTGCTTTTTTGGATAATGCGTACAATACGATTCCACCACCGGCAACTGCTCCTCCAGTGAAACCTGTAAGGAAAATACCATATCCGATTAATACAAGTGCAATGAAATTCGGAGCAGTATTCAGTATTTCCATGTTCAGTGCAAAAGGTTGTGGGAACAGTGAAGAAGAGGTCTTGAGATTTCTTCTTGGATTCTGTTCGATTTTACGCATTTCCCTTGTAAGTAAAATTTCTGAAATAGCCAAAGTTTCCGCAAGTTCAACAACCAAACCAGGCAAAATCAATGCCTCAGCAAGGTCTGTTCCGACTGCAGACACTACAAATATCATGGCAAGGCCGACCAAATCTGTCAGGATCAGAATATGAATCTCTTCTCTTTTGAGGGCAATTGCCATTGTAGCGATAAATCCAACTATTAAACCTGCATAAATCGCAGGCAGATACATTGAAATGAATGCTTCAGGAACATATGGAGGTATGAATACCATCAGTTATCCCTCCTCAGTTGTCTTGATCTTGCCTTTGCGTCATTTGCATTAACTTCTCTGGCCACATTTGATGATTCTCTGATAGCTTTTTTAACGTCATCCTTGATTTCCTTTTCATCATTCTTGCGGTTCATGGTATAGTTTATGGATAACCATGAAGCAATGATAAAGGACATCATCAATATGCTGGATTCCAAAATTGTATCGAATCCTCTTGTATAATATAAAATCTCATCAATCAGCCCACCAGGTGATGAATAGATTGATGTACCGAAGTAAGGAGAAATTGCAGAGATAAACTGCGCCAGCGGTGACATGTAACCTGTTATCATTCCCAAACTAGCTGCATTGTCAGGATACTGCGGATTAATAATTCCTGCCTGAGTCAAAACTTGTCCACCTCTGTCATATGGGGCGATAGGCAAACCTTCATCTATTTGCTCTTGCGGAGCGGGTCTAACGTATAATTGATCTGGATTCAGTGCCATAGGCACAATCAGGCCTATGATTAAAATTACTCCTAAACAAAACGCAAACAGACGAGGAACATTTCTAGGTTCGGCAAGTTTATTCCATAAATCTCCAATCCTCATACATCTGCCCCCATTTCTTCCAAACGAATAATAGCTCTAAATAAAATTAAACTGATTACAACAGTAGTTGCAAGCAAAGTCAATAAGGCCAGAACATGATTATAACACAATAAGACTAAACAGACACCAATTGATGCCACTTCAGTATTGAATGTTCTGACGATAGGGTCATTTACACCCGGACCCCATGCTGTAGCAATACTTCCTACAATAGCTAGAAATATACCAAAGTAAAAGAATAAAGGTACGCTAATCATTTATCTCACCACTTTCTAGCTTTTTCTTTCTGATTTCATTAATTTTCACGATAGCCAGTATGAAAACTAAAGTAGACAACGGATCTGCTAAAGCTGCAAACATGGCCACGTCCAAATATTTAAATAAAACAACAACTAAAACGAATCCTGCATTCAGTATTGTAAACATTATGACCTTGTCCAAAGGCTTTTTGAGAAATATGATACCGAATGCACCGATTACCATTAAAGCAATTGCAATTATTGATACGAAAAATTCCATTCTGCATCACTCCAATAGTATCTCATCATCAAGTTTGTTTAAAGTATAAGCAATCGCATTCGCACTTACTGTGGAACAAATAAAGAATGCTGCTGCAACTATAAGAGCGAACGGCGTATTAATCACTAACGCTATAATGGCTGATACTCCGAATCCTATTACATTCACGTACAATAGTTTTTCAGCCCTATTTCGAGTTATCAAAGCTCTTATTGCAACAAATATGATTATAACTCCAATTATTTCAACATACATATTACCACTCTCAAGCATGCCTATTGAATTTTTCAGCTATTTTTCCCAACAGTACTGATGCCCTTTTATGGTCAATGCCCTGAATTGTCAGTATTGCAATTACCATACCTACAATGAACATTTCAGGAGTTAAACCAACGAAAGAACAGATGAATATAATCACTGTAGCTGTCAGACAACCGGTTGTTCCCGCATAACCCGGATCGGCGCATAATCTGTTTCCGATAAATACGAAAAATGCGGCCAATATTCCGCCGGGAATTCCTAAAAGCAAATATCCAATAGAAGCCATTAATGTACCGGCAGATGCATCAGGAGAACATACGATGTTTCCCTGGAAAAATCCACCAGCAATATCTCCCCCTTTCTTTTCAACAGTTTCGCCAATTATCCTGGCTCCTTTCACGCCAGGTTGCTCGGGAAGTCCGAAATATGTATCAACAATTACAAAATTCAACCAGCAAAGGATTGCTGCAATTATAATACCAATAATTTCATTCATCAAATATCCTCCCTCTCATCTCCATTCAAAGGCTTTGGAAATACAAAATCAAACAAGTATTTCACAAACAATGCAGACAGAACGCCTATAATAACCGCCAATATCAATCCGTTATACATAAATGTGTAATTCAAAACTAAAAAAATAGAAAAAATACCGATAGCTATTATTGGAGTCGGATATATAGCACTAACATCAAAAGAATACCTGTATGGTTTGCTTGGAAGTAATGGAATTCTTAAAATCAATGCAACTACAATTGATACAATAATAGTCACAATATAATCTAATAAAATATCATAAGGCCCTAATGCAACATTTGCAAGCCCGTAAGCATTACTGTAAGAAGCAAAAAATAAGGTATTAAACACCAAATCAAACATATTATTAGACTCCTCTTAAATAATAAATATATAGTATAAAAATATATAAATGTTGTCACTTAAAAATATTTAATAATTGCTTAACAAATTTAAAAATAAATATTGATGGCTTATGAAGAATAAAAATATTTTAATTACAGGTGGACTCGGTTTTATTGGTTCTCACATCACCAATTCACTAATCGATGACAATAACATCACAATCATCGATAATATGTCTACTGGAAACCTCAATAACTTAAAAAATCCATCTCATGAAAATTTGACATTGGTTAAGGAAGACATACGTAATACAGATTTGTTCGAATTAACTTCAGACATTGATTACATATTTCATTTGGCAGCAATGGCCAGCGTTCCTTTAAGCATCAATGAACCGGTCGAATGCAATGACATCAATCTCAATGCGACCGTGAACCTCCTGAAAGCTGCCGTTGAAAGCAATGTTGAAAAAATAGTATTCTCATCTTCATCAGCAGTTTACGGTTCAAACAATAACATGCCATTGAAAGAAACAGAACCCCTAATGCCAAAATCACCATATGCGGCATCAAAAGCCGGCTGTGAATTATATTTAAAATCATTCCATGACAGTTACGGCCTGAATTATGTGGCTTTGAGATACTTCAATGTATTCGGACCCGGACAGGATAAAAATTCACAATATGCAGCCGTAATCCCCAATTTCATCAGCGCACTTCTGGAAGGAGTGCAGCCTGAAATTTATGGTGACGGCCAGCAGACAAGGGATTTTGTTTATGTGGATGATGTCGTAAAGGCAAATATACATTCCGCAACATCAGATTATAACGGAATAATCAATGTGGCATCCGGTGAAAAGTTAAGCATAAATCAGTTATATGAAATTGTTAAAAAAACTCTTGAAAGCAATGTAGAACCGAAATATCTGCCAGAACGTCAAGGAGACATCAAGCATTCCCTTGCTGATGTTGGAAATCTTGAAAAAATTAATTTAAAAATCGATTCCAGTAATTTTGAATCACAACTAGTAGAGACAATCAATTGGTTTAAAACAATTTTGTAGGATGTAAAAATGGATTTCAGCGTAAATGAATTTAATGTCAGACTCAGAACCATTAGAATCTGGGAATTGGCAATAGGGCTTGTTATAGCGTTTATCATAACCTCAGTTTTAGCAGCAGCCTTCCCAGTAATATCTGAAGATGACAACCTATTTTTTATTGTTTTACTGTCATGCGTACTGGTATTCTTTATAATTGCATTAATGAAAACATCAGGCATTAAAGATAATATCTCAAACGTGTTCGATGTAAAAATCAGAAATGAAATCCTGTACATTTTTGCCCTGAATTTGCTCTTTGCATTCCTGTTTCCATGCATCATTTCAGGATTTGACTATTTATACGGTGCTTTGGATCCTAACTGGATAACAGGCATCGACATCGATACAGTGGAGCTTACAGCAGATTCACTGATTTTAGAATGCATAGCCTCAATAATTTTTGCACCTTTGATAGAGGAACTGGTTTTTAGAGGAGTGCTGTTCAACAGGCTAAAAATAAGAACAGGAATGATTCCCGCAATGCTCATCACATCATTCATTTTTGCATTAGGTCATGACTTTGGAGGAATAACAAGCGCATTTCTGTTTGGAATATGCATGTGCATACTGTATATGAAAACAGACAACATTCTCGTTACCATAAGCGTTCACTTTACGAACAATCTGGTTGCTACAATTTTAGCGTTAAGTCAAATCGACATAATAACTGCTCAAATGCCGTGGCTGATTCCGACAACAATCATAGCGATAATAGCAACAGTATTTCTACTGAAATATATATTAAATGAAATAAATGAGTTAAAAAAGAGTTTTAACATAATGTGCAAGAATTCTCCGGCTTCTTTAAGCCGGAGATGAATTGCACTTTTATGTACGCGAAATTATTTTTTTGGGTTAATTATTTTTTAAATATTACTTATCAAATGCTCTTGGAAAAACTGCATGTATTAAATATGATATATAATTGTGTATAAAGAAAAACAGTTTTTATGAGTTCGTCCAATAATTAAATTTTTTGATTGGATTTTAATTAAAGGATTGTGCTTTGATTATAGGATTAGTGGGATTTCGGGAGTTATTTTACACTTGAAATTTCACTTCATTACTTTTTTTAGATAATTTTGAATA
>NZ_JAZQIJ010000030.1:0-28447 GCF_045541095.1 Methanobrevibacter sp. | reverse complement strand
GTTTAATACTTCCATAATGAGAAATTTAAAAGTCATCGCTGATTAATTTTCTAATCAATCAGATTATCTATTTTATCAAAAAGTTCCTGAAAGTCTTTAAAAATATTTCTGAGTTCATCATCATTTCTAGACATCAAAACCATCTTCAACTGCTTATCTTTTTTTGAGATTTTCACTTGATCGGTTTTATTACCATCGACCACAACCATCAAGGATTTAATCTCATTGTAGTTTTCTTCAGTTAAATTATATCTTCTATGATGATTCAATACATCCATTGCATGAATAAGTCCATTTTCATGTCTGTCAATGCATGAAGACAGTTTAATCTTGGTAATCATATAATATGGAGCTTCTATTTTATCCCTGCGAAGCGTAATTGAAATTTTTGACATCACATGATCGTCATCACAATTTTCATTAATAAATTTTATCAGCTGAAACTGTTTGATATTAGCAGTGTTATTCATGAAAGTCATATTACTATATTATTTTTAAAAATATTTAAGCTATATCAAGCCAGCGGAAAATAGAGAATTTGAAAAGTGCATCTTCCATTACCATGCAATGATTGGTTAAACAGTTGCTGAACAAATAACTTGAATCAATTTGACGAAAAACAATAATTTGATTATTTTACTGTATGAAAATTAAAAAATACAGAAATCCATCACTGAAAAATAAACTATAATATTTATAATCCAAAAAAATATAAGTTTATATATAATTTTTTTATTATTAGATTTTTGGTGAATTAAAAATGTTAGAAGAGTTTGTTCCATTTATTGGATTGATTATTTTTGGAAATATAGAAAACCTTATTCTTGCGTCACAAGGAGTTGTCGAAGGAGTAAATCCTAAGGTTTTAGGTTTGTTAAGTATTATAGCTGTTATAATATGGTTGTTCATCGGTTTTGTAGCAACAGATGTCGCAATGCAGTATTCCCAATACATTTCATTCATTGGAGGCCTTGCGATTGTACTTTTAGGTATCAAATCAATTTACGATGCAACACACAACCTCAGACATGCAAAAGGAGATGAATAAGATGATAAATTTAAAAGATTATGCTCCATTTACAGGACTTCTCATCTTCGGAAACATAGAAAACCTAGTACTTGCATCACAGGGTGCTGTAGCTCACGTAGACCCGATAATATTATCCATATTGAGCCTGATTGCAGTAGTAATCTGGCTATTGATTGGAACATACGGAACAAAAGTCGCTATCAAATATGCCGATTACATTGAAATATTCGGTGGAGTCGCAATTATTATTTTAGGTTTCCAATCAATGATTGAAGCCATGGGATTATAAATCTAATCCCCTTTTTTATTTTAATATAAAAAATTTATAAATTAACTGAAATTTTAAATAAAAAGAGTTAATTTTCCCAATTACTAAAATACCATTCACCATCAATATTTTCAAAATTTATCACAGTGTTCAGGGTCCATTTGCCGTTGATTCCGTAGACCTTCGCCGTCAATGTTACATCGGCAATTAACGATGCCCTGTTCTCATCATCCCACAGAATTGTCGGTTCATCTATTTCAGATTTGTAATAGTTTAATGTTCCATCAATGACCTCATCGATGAATTCTTTTTTGCTTTGAGTTTTTCCGGACATGTGAACCAGCACAAAATCTTCCAGGATTATGTCATTTAGTTTATCAAAGTCCTTATCGACTAAAGCCTGTTGAAACTCAATGAATCTCTCAATGATACTCAAATCCACACTGCTGAATGATTTTTCACAATTCAATATTACGTTTGACATATACTATACTTTATATAATTAAAAAATATATAATATTTAATGTATGAATGATTAAGAAGGTTGGTGAAAACATTATAGAAATTCCAGAAATAGACTTAAAAAAAACAAAAGCAGATATTATCAAATTTATTCAGGATAAAATCAGCGAATCAAAAACAGATGGAATTGTAGTCGGTTTAAGCGGAGGAATCGACTCAACATTATCAGCATATCTGGCTTGTGAAGCATTAGGCAGCGACAAAGTATTTGCAATAGTAATGCCTTCTACAACAACACCAACAGAAGACAAGCTTCATGGAATATCAATTGCCCAAAAGTTAGGAATTGAATACAAGGAAATAGGAATAGACAGCATATTGAACGAATATCTATCCATGACACAACTTGACGAAAATGAACTGGCAATCGGTAACCTTAAAGCTAGAATCAGAATGTCAATCATTTATTACTATGCAAATTCCAAAAACTATCTTGTCAGCGGAACAGGTAACAAGAGCGAAATTCTTATAGGTTACTTTACAAAATACGGTGATGGAGCCTGTGATTTGGAACCGATAGGAGATTTGTACAAACATGACGTTTACAAATTAGCCGAATTTTTAGACATTCCACAGGAAATCATCAACAAACCTCCAAGAGCAGGTTTGTGGAATAATCAGACTGATGAAGAAGAGCTTGGAATGGGTTATGACTTACTCGACCAAATTTTATACGCATATACTGAAAAGGATATGAAAAATACTGAAATAGCTGAAAAACTGGACATTCCAGTTGATGACGTTGATATGATTATTACTAAGATAAGCAGGAGCGAACATAAAACCAAAGTTCCTGAAAGCCCTAAAAAAACAATCTTATAATGGTGATTTAGTGAGTGAAAATATAGAAAAGAAATGGCAGAAAAAATGGGCTGATGCAAAATTATTTGAATCAAACCCTGATGAAAGAGAAAAGTTATTCCTTACTGTGGCATTTCCATACCCAAGTGGAGCTATGCATATCGGACACGGTCGTACATACACCGTTCCAGATGTATATGCCAGATTTAAAAGAATGGAAGGATACAACGTATTGTTCCCAATGGCATGGCACGTTACCGGTGCGCCGGTTATCGGAATTGCAGACAGAATAAAAAGAAAAGATCCATGGACACTTGATTTGTATGAAAGGGTTCACGGCGTTCCGAAGGAAACTCTTCCAAAACTGGAAGAACCGGAATTCATCGTCAAATACTTTTCAACAGAATATCATGAAGTGATGGAAGAGATGGGTTATTCCATTGACTGGAGACGGGAATTCAGAACAATAGATCCTACATACCGAAAATTCATCGAATGGCAGATTACAACATTGTATGAAAAAGGTCTGGTTGCAAAAGGAGAACACCCGGTTAAATACTGTCCAAACTGTGATAACCCAGTTGGAGACCATGATTTGCTTGAAGGGGAAGGTGTTGGAGTAAATGAACTGACCCTTTTAAAATTCAAAATCGATGATATGATTCTGGTTACCGCAACATTAAGACCTGAAACAATCGTCGGTGCAACAAACATCTGGCTGAATCCTGACGTTGAATACGTATTGGCTAAAGCAAATGACGAAAAGTGGGTAATTACAAAAGAAGCTCATTATAACCTAAGACACCAAATCAAAGATTTGGAAATTATTGAGGAAATCGACCCTAATGACCTGATTGGAAAAATAGCTAAAAATCCGTTTACAGGCGGCGAGATTCCTATTTTCCCAGCAAGTTTTGTTAGTGCATCATATGGAAGTGGTGTCGTTTTCTCCGAACCTGCAGACGCACCGGCAGACTACATTGCACTTCAAGATTTAAAAAATAATGCTGAACTGATATCCAAATACAATCTGGAAGGAATCATAGAAAATGTAGAGCCAATTCCAGTCTGTACCCTTAAAGGATATGGTGAAATTCCTGCAGCGGACATCATCGAAAGGCTTGGAATTACCGACCAAAATGATGAAAAACTGCACGAGGCCACCAACGAACTGTACAAACAGCAACACAGTAAAGGTAAAATAATCGACTCCATTCCTGATTTTGGTGGAATGAAAGTCAGATTTGCCCGTGAAGAGTTAAAAGAAAAATTAATTTCTGAAAATATGGCTACCATCATGTACGACTTTGCTGAAAGGCCAGTAGTGTGCAGATGCGGAAACAACTGTGTCGTTAAAATCATGGACGACCAATGGTTCATGAAATATGGAAATGAAGAATGGACTGAAAAAACCCTGGAATTGCTTGAAGGAGAAACAATCATTCCTCATGAAATTAAAAATAACTTCGAGTATTATCTTAACTGGCTGGATGATTGGGCCTGCTCCAGAAAGGTAGGGCTTGGAACCAGGCTTCCTTGGGACAATAAATGGCTCATTGAACCTTTAACAGATTCAACAATCTACATGTCTTACTACTCAATTGCAAAATATCTAAGAGACATGAATCCTGATGATTTAAATAGGGCATTTTTCGATAAAGTTCTCTTAAACAAGGATTCTGATGAAATTACAGTTCCTGAAGAAAAGGTAAAAGAGATTCAGGATGAATTCAATTACTGGTATCCTTTAGATTGGAGACTGTCTGCAAAAGACCTTGTTGGAAACCACTTAAGTTTCCTGATGTTCCACCACAGTGCAATCTATCCAAAAGACAAATGGCCAAGAGGAACTGTAGTGTTCGGAATGGGTCTTCTTGAAGGAAACAAGATGTCCTCCTCAAAAGGAAATGTAATTCTTTTAAAAGATGCAATCAGAGATTATACAGCAGACGTCGTAAGGCTTTTCCTGATGGCTTCTGCAGAACCATGGCAAGACTTTGACTGGAGAGAAAAAGAGGTTTTAGGAACAAAAAGAAGACTTGAATGGTTCAGAGAATTTGCGGCAAAAGTCGAAGAAATAAAAGGTTCACCTTTGAATTTAAGCAATATTGAAGAGGTTGAACTAACCCGTACAATCGATTTATGGATGATAAGCCAGCTCAACCAACGCATTAAAAATGCTACTGAAGCCCTGGAAGTCTTCCAGACAAGACAGGCACTTCAAGACTCACTGTTCTTGCTTAAAAAGGATGTTGACCACTACCTATACAGAGTCAACCACCTTATTGATAAAAAGGACCCTGCAATAATCTATGTTCTTTCTACTGTCCTTGAAGCTTGGATTAGGCTCCTGGCACCGTTCACTCCTCATACTTCAGAAGAGCTTTGGAGCACTTATGGCGGTGAAGGTTTTGTAAGCGAAGCTGCATGGCCTGAAGCAGACGAGTCAAAAGTAAGTCCTGAAATTGAAAAATCAGAAGAGCTTGTTGAAAACATCATCAAGGATATTGCACACATCAAAAAGATGGTTAAAGAAGAAGTTGAAAAAATACACATCTATCTTGCTCCTGACTGGAAATGGGACCTGTATAAAATTGCCGATGCGGTCGGAAAACCTGATATAGGCCAAATTATGGGAAGAGCAATTGCAGCCAATATCTATGATGACAAAAAGGAAATTGCACAGGTGGCTAAAAGAATAGGTAAAGAGATTACAAAAACAAGATACATCGGTAAAATCAACGAAGAAGAAATTATCACAGATGCGCTTGAATACATCAAGCAGGAATGTGGAAACGAAGTTATCGTTCACACCGATGATTCATACGATCCTCAAAACAAGGCCAGAAATGCAATGCCTTACAAGCCAGCAATTTTTATGGAATAGATTTTCTATTCCAAACTTATTTTTTATTTTTTTGATCAAATTCTATTTTTTTGTCTGTGTATTCCTTATAAATAACACCCATACCCCTAAATTCAATTAGAAACATCCACATGAAAAACAAAATCTGCAATAAGATATCAATAGGCCAATAAGTGTCAATTGCATTATTTAAAATTGAAATAATAATAAGTGAAAGAATAATTTTTGTATAGTCTATAGTAAAGTTTTTCCATCCGATAATATCAATAGCATGTTTAATTTTTGGGAAATTAAAAGCGTTTCTAAGAGTTCCGCCATCAGCCAACTGTGCCAAAGCAAGTTCCAGGAAAAATGTGAATATATAAAAAACAATGCATCCTAAAACAAAAAAGAGTGCAAAACTGGTAGGATCATGAGTTGATGCCAAATGTATTGTTTCCTGAAGATTTAAAAGTAAATCTTCTATATCAAATTCTGGAAAGTTAAATAATGTAGAAATGGTAATTAAAATTAATCCCTGAACAAATATATAGAACATAAGCACTATGTTTCCCTTAATACCTAAAACTATCATCTCTTTAGGCCTTATTTTTGGCAATCTAGTTCCACCATCAATTACGTCTTTAATTACCAGAAGCCCATAGCCTATTATAAAAATGCTTACTATAAAGTTCCAAATTCCAAACTTATCTCCAAAATTTAAAGATAATGATATGAGAAACATTAATAAGAATACGAACAAGAAAAAATATATGTTCTTTGTAGCATATTTAAATGAACCAGTAATGACATCCTTTGGCATTTTATCACAGTTAAAAGTTTATTAAAAAAATATAATAAATTTTATAGAAAAAATATATTATATTTCAATTTTAAAGTTTTCTGGCAAACAGCAAATATCCGCTGTGGCCAACCATACGTGTTTTCGGACGAACACCCTGTTGGCGAACCTCCAAACCCCTTTCCAAAGTCTCAAATATTTCAATATCATAGAAACCCAATTTTTTAGCAACACGATATGCTGTTTCGGCATGATCTATATAAGGTGCATAAACTGTCAGCCATCCTCCGACATTTAAAGACTCGAGAACCTCTTCAAATATTTCAAATGGCTTTGGCAAATCAAGGAATACCAAATCCAAATTATCCTCATCAATTCCTTCCTTAATGTCCTTGTTTTTGACCTCTATATTGGTTATACCAAAGTTTTCTATGTTTTTCTGTGCAACTTCGGCAAAATCCTCGCGTATTTCATAAGTATACACCTGACCTTCCGGCCCTACGACATTTCCGAAGTTTAAAGCGATTGCCCCGGCACCTGTTCCGGCATCGACGACCCTTGAACCTGAACCCAATCCTGTGTGGGCTAAAACCTGACCTATATCCTTTTGTATGAGAATGGAGCAACGTCTGTCCATAATGTCTATGAAATCATTAATGTTTGGCTTCATGATTTTAAATGTGTGGTCCAGATGGCTTTTGACTTCATCACCTACCTTTGCATTATCCAATACATCCGCTTTTACAATTCCCAAATCACTTTGGAACTCTTCACCCGGTTTTAAAACATATTTTTTTCCACGTTCATCTAAAATCATCTTCATAAATTACACCTAATTTTCAAGTTCTGCCAATCTTTTTACTCTTTTCAAGGAATCAGGGTGGGTGGAGAACAATTCCATAATCCCACTTTTCTTTGAAATTTTAACATCAGCATTTGCTAATCTTCTTAATTCTTCATCAGATATTTTTCCGTCACCGTCAAAATCAATTTGCTGGAAATCTGTAACATCGTGCTTTGCATTGTTTACGTCATTAACAAAGAATGCTCTGTTTGTGTTAACTTCATCAATGGTTTCCTTGCTGCACCTTGCAGTACCGTAGGACAATTTATATAAAGCAGACACCAATGCTGCAGGACGGTTTCCAAACTCTACACTGGCCTCGTCGGCATAGTATTCACGGGTTCTTGAAATAAACAAGACCAGTACCTGGCCTAATAGGTAAAACAAATAGCCTATAATTCCAATTATGAAACCTCCTCCATTTCTGCTATCCCCTGAAAAGATAAAAGACAATGCAATATAATAACATATCATCGGAATTACACTGACAGCTGCTGTTATGGCCATGTCATTGTGTTTAATGTGACCCATCTCATGACCCAGTACAGCCCTTAACTCATCGTAATCAAGCAAGCCCAGAATAGGACGGGTGATAGCAATGTGGCCACTTCTGCTTGTCCTACCATATGCAAATGCATTTGGAATGTTAATTTCAGATAATCCCAATTCAGGCTTTGGAATACCTGCTTCTTGGGAAAGTTCCTCAATCATCTTGTGAATGTGAGGAGCTTCAGCTTCGGACAATGGCCTTACATTCATGGAACGTTTGACCAATGATGGTCCAAACCAATACTGCAAGAATACAATTGCCAAGCTCAAAACCATATATATTCTCCAGCTAGATATGCCCAAATACCATCCAGCAAGAGATATTAAAAAATAAACAATTGAAAACATCAAAATAGATGTAATAACCATTCTTAATTTAAGTCTCCATGTACCTTTCATTTTAAACACCTTAAATTTTTTGAAATATTACTTTTCAAATGCTCACTCAAATTATATAATAGTTAGATTTCATATATTAAAAAAGTTAATGACAAAATAATTTAATTACATAATACATAATATGTTACTAGTAAAGAAATGGTGATTAAATGAGCGGACCATGGGTAGAAAAATATAGACCACAAAAGTTAGAAGACATTGTAGGACAAAAGCAAATCATTACCAGACTTGAAAAATATGTAGGCGAAGGAAGCATGCCTAACTTAATGTTTACAGGTCCGGCAGGTGTTGGAAAAACAACAACCGCACTTGCATTAGTCAAATCAATTTTAGGAGAATATTGGAGACAAAACTTTTTAGAATTGAATGCATCCGATGCAAGAGGAATCGATACAGTAAGAGACAGAATCAAAAATTTCTGCAGATTAAAGCCTGTTGGCGCTCCATTCAGAATAATCTTCCTGGATGAAGTGGACAACATGACAAAAGATGCACAGCACGCTCTAAGACGTGAAATGGAAATGTATACAAAAACCGCTTCATTTATACTTTCATGCAACTACTCTTCAAAAATTATCGATCCTATCCAATCAAGATGTGCAATATTCAGATTCGCTCCAATTAAAGGCGAAGAAATAGCTGAAAGACTTAAATTTATTTGTGAAAACGAAGGTTTCGAATATGATGAAAAAGGTATTGAAACCATAGTCTATTTTGCTGAAGGAGATATGAGGAAATCCGTTAATGTTCTTCAAGCAGCAACTTCAGAAGGAGAAGTAGTCAGTGAAGAATCCGTTTACGAAGTGGTTTCAAAAGCTAAACCTCAGGAAATTTCAAACATGATAAACAAAGCACTAGTAGGAGACTTTTTAGGTGCTAGAACATTATTAAGGGAAACCATGGTACTGCAGGGAACCAGCGGTGAAGATATGGTTACCCAAATCTATCAGGAAGTTTCCAAAAGGGTTGTTGAAGGCAAAATGGAACCTGATTTTTATATAGCTTTGATTGAATCAATAGCAGACTGTGATTTTAGAATACGAGAAGGGGCAAACCCAAGAATCCAACTTGAAGCTCTTTTAACTAAATTCATTTAAGGTATGGAAATGTTATGGACTGACAAATACCGACCACAGACCTTAGATGAAGTGGTAGGTAACAACAAAGAGAAGAAGATAATCCAGGACTGGGTTGGAAGTTGGAAAAGTGGTAATCCACAAAAACCACTCCTTTTAGTTGGACCTCCAGGAATTGGAAAAACCACACTTGCACTTGTTATTGCAAAAGAGTTTTCAGAATATATTGAGCTTAATGCAAGTGATAAGCGTTCACAGGATGCTATTAAAAGTACTATTGGTGAATCATCATCTTCAAGGTCCCTGTTCGGAGATGAATACAAGCTAATTATAATGGACGAAGTGGACGGTATTCACGGAACCAATGACCGTGGAGGAGTAAGAGCCATAGGAGATATAATTAAAAATTCCAAACATCCAATGATACTAATGGCTAATGATTTTTACTCAAAACGTCTTCAATCCATTAAACCAAAATGTACTGTCATTAAAATGCCTAAAATAAGAAGTCCAAGTATTAGAAAAGCTTTAAAAGAGATTGCTCAAAAAGAAGAAATTAAAGCCAATCCGAAAGCTTTGGATTTGATTGCAAAAAAATCAAATGGAGATATGCGTTCTGCAATTAATACATTACAGGCTTTAGCTGACAAAGAAGAAGTTTTAGAACCAAAAGCAGTAGAAAATTTACGTACTAAAGATGACAGATCAGATATTTTCAATGCAATAACTGGTGTTTTGAAAAGTAAAAATCCTCAGCATGTTAGAGAAGCATTGAGAGTTGATGAAGACCCAACACTTGTAATGGAATACATTGCAGAGAATATTCCTAGAGAATATACAAACAAAAATGAAATCAAAAAAGCTTATGAAAATATAGCCAATGCCGATTTGTATTTTGGAAGAGCCAGAAGCAGCAGAAATTATGGATATTGGAAATATGCAAGCGATTTTATGGGGATTGGTGTGAGTTCATCTAAAAAAGAAACTTACAAGAAATTCTCAAAAATACAAACTCCAACCATATTCACATTAATGGGACGCAATCGTGGAAAAAGAAACTTAAGAGACGGAATTGCAGAAAAAATGTCTGAAAAAATGCACATTTCACATTCCATAGCTATTGCAATGTTCCCTTATCTGGAAATAATGTTTCAAAATGACGAGCTTGCATGGGAGATTTCCGACTTTCTGGAATTGGATGATAATGAAATAAAACGGTTCAGGAAAAAGAAAATCCCTAAAAAAGTCATAAATAAAATGGAAAAACAAAAGGCTCAAATGAGAGTTGAAGAGCGTGACAGGAGATTTGAGGAACTTCAAAAACAAATGAAGAATGCAGTTCCCGAAGAAATTATAGCTGAAGAACCTAAAGAAGAACTTCCATTTGAAATTGACACAACTGAAAAAGAACCAGAAAAAGAAACACCTCAAGAAGAGCTTCCATTTGAAATTGACACAACTGAAAAAGAACCAGAAAAAGAAACACCTCAAGAAAAAGTCAGTGAAGAAAAATCTGAAGAGAAAAAGAAAACTGACAAGCAGGTATCACTTTTCAGCTTCTAGAAACAGAATATTTTTTCCTTGAATCTGATTCAAGGAATTATTTATTATTTGTTAATTTTTCTTCAATAAACTCAGAAGCACTAACGACATTTTCCCTATATTGAGGGGCAACATCATCTAAAAACTCAGAAAATGAGTTTGCAAGTTCATTATCATTTTCTTTTTTAATTAATTTCCGACCGTCCATTTCCAAAAATGAATTTATCCATTCAAGAGAAACATTGGCTAACGGATAGATTTCATCATCATTTTCAACTAAATTTAATCCTTCACCATTGAATAATCCTTCAAAAATGGTGTTGACTTTATCATCCAAAATCAATGGATTGACTTTTAAATCATAATCTCCATCATAAACAAGTTTTACACCATATTTACGAGTATATGGCTCTAACATCAGTTCACAAATGAAGTTATCTTCAGGCATCAATATTGTTGAGTTAGGCTTAATCTCCAAAGTCAATAATTTAGCTGACTTTGAACAAATCTTTTGAAACAATTTGTTTCTTACAATTTTAATGTCAGGATATTGCTTATTAAATGTCTTTTCACGTGTTCGTGAAAACTTGGAAAATCTTAAAGAGTTAATATAGATTTTTTCAGGAGTATATGAAATGAAACGGGTATCTACACCTATCATTTTCAAATATTTCAATACATCCTTTTTAGATGTTGAAAATTTTTCCTCTTCCGGAGCAAGTCCTGAAATATCAAACATGAAATCCATATTATCTTCCCAAATATTGTTTTAAAGCATTTTCCATTACATCAACTGGAGGTTCACGGCCCGTCCAAATTTTAAAGCTTTCTACACCCTGATAAAGTAGCATTTTAATTCCATATACTGGTTTTGCACCTGCTTTTATAGCCTCTTTTAAAAGTAAAGTTTCATGAGGATTGTAGACTGCATCAAATACAACCAAATCTTCATGCATGTCATTTGAAGTTGCAACAGATCCCTCAACATTCGGATGCATTCCCAAAGGTGTTGTATTGACTAAAATATCTGCATTTTTTAAGCAGGTCGAAATTTTAGAAATTGAATCTGCATTAACATCACCGATTAAACCGGATGCTGAAATATCATCTGCTAAACTCTGAGCCTTATCCGGATTTCTATTCAATATTGTTATTGAACTGGCCCCAAATTTTGCAAGGTAAAATGATATTGCTCTTGAAGCTCCGCCTGCACCGGCAATAACAACATCCTTGTTTTTTATTGAAGTTACCTCTTCAATGGCTTTGACAGCGCCAATTCCATCTGTATTATATCCTTTCATGTCTTTAAAGTCGATTGTATTTACGGCACCTATCAAACGTGCTACATCATCAATTTCATCTAAAAAGTTCATAACCTCAATTTTATGAGGAATTGTTACGTTAAATCCTTTTATATTTAATGATTTTGCACCTTCAATAGCGGATTGTAAATTTACAGGATCAACATCAAATGCAACATATACACAATCCATTCCTAGAGCATAGAAAGCAGCATTATGCATCGGCGGTGAAAAGCTGTGCTCAACAGGATGGCCTATTAAACCTACAATATTTGTACTACCCTTGATATTCATATATAATAAATTGAGTACCAAACATTATATAAATTTGTTTACCTAAAATTTAATTATAATATATCATTTACAAGGAGTTTAAAAATGGAATTTACAAGACCAAGAGGTACAAGAGATTTTTTATTTGAAGAAATGAGAGAACGCAAACAAGCAGAAAGTACCTTAAGAAGAATATTTGAAAGTTATGGTTATCAAGAAATCAAAACCCCATTATTTGAGGAATTAAAACTATTTACTACAAAATCAGGAGAAGAAATTGTAGACCAACTGTACAATTTTAAGGACAAATCAGACAGGGAATTGACATTAAGACCTGAAATCACCGCTCCTGTAGCAAGATTATACTTAAATGAACTTGAAAAGACTTCCACAAAACCAATCAAACTGTATTACTATGGAAGCTGTTTCAGATATGAAAGACCTCAAAAAGGAAGATTCAGACAATTCTGGCAATTTGGATGTGAATTGATTGGTGCAAAAACCCCACAAGGAGAAGCAGAAGTAATTGCACTTTGTTCCGATGCAATCAACTCATTAGGAATTACCACCGCTGATGTTAACATAAACCATTTAGGAATCATCCGAGGACTATTCAAACACTTCAATATCTCCACAGAAACCCAAAGAGAAATCATGGTTGTCATTGATAAGGGAGATAAAGACCTCTTGATTGAATCCTTAAGCGGAGATGAACCAGTAATTGACAATGATGAATTAAATGAAATTCTTTTAAAATTGATTGACCTTGTCGGAGACAAATCCATTATTAAAGAAGTCGAAGATTTGATTGAACCTTATGACGAGCCAAAAGAATCATTAGACGAATTAAAAGAATTAATCACTCTCCTTGAAGCATTCAATGTTGAAAACTATACCCTAAACTTAGGAGTTGCAAGAGGTCTTGACTACTACACAGGAATCGTGTTTGAAATTTATGTTCCTGAACTTGGTGCCCAAAAGCAAATATGTGGTGGAGGATCATACAGTCTTGTAAAAGTATTTGGAGGTCAAGAAGTGGAATCAACCGGTTTTGCTCTAGGTTTCGACAGATTGATGAATGCGATTGAAGAACTCACAGACAAAGATGAATTGCCTCCATATCTGGATATTTATGTAGCTCCGATTTCAGATGACGTCAGAATGAAGGCGTATGAAATAACCCAAACTCTTAGAAAAAATGGTATAAAAGCAGATGTTGACCTGAACGGCAAAAAATTCAAAAAACTGATGAACTATGCCGACAAAATAAAAGTGGAAAAAATAGCTATCATCGGTGCAAAGGATCTTGAAGAAAACAAAGTTACCATCAAGAACATGATAAGCGGTGAACAGGAACTGGTCGACATCGAGGATATAGTAACTTACGTTAAAGGAGAATAAACAATGGAAATTAACTTTAGACATGAAATCAACGGTGTTAAAGTTATTACTGCAGTTTGCCAGGATGCTGAGACTAATCAGATACTGATGCTGGCAAACATGAACAAGGAAGCATTGATAAAAACAATTGAAACAGGAAAGGCACACTACTGGAGCACATCAAGAAACAAGTTATGGCTTAAGGGAGAAAGTTCAGGACATTTCCAGGAAGTTCAGGAAATTCTTGTTGACTGCGACATGGATGCAGTTGTCTTGAAAATCAAACAGACCGGAGCGGCATGCCATGAAGGATACCTTTCATGCTTCTTTAGAAAAATTAACACTGACAATGACATAAACATTGAAGATTTAAAGGATGATGATTTGGAAATCATTCTGGAAAGGCTTGTAAATCCCGAAGACGTGTATTAAAATGAAATGCATTATACCAGATACCAGTGCAGTCATAATAGGTGCGGTAAGCGAACTGATAGAAAACGGAGACTTTGACTATCCAGAAGTAATTGTACCGGAAGCGGTGGTCTGCGAACTCGAACACCAGGCAAACGCCAACAGAGCCGAAGGAAAAAAGGGTCTTGAAGAGCTTCAAAAGCTTCAGGAAATGCAGGATGATGGTGAACTTGCAATAAGCTTTAAAGGCAAACGTCCTACCAATTACGATATCAGATATGCAAAAAGCGGAGAAATAGACAGCATCATAAGAGACCTTGCACGCTCAGAATTCGGAACCCTTGTTACAAATGACAAGGTTCAGGCGGAAGTGGCAAAGGCCCAAGGAATTCCCGTTCACTATTTCAGACAAAAATATGTGGAAAAGAAATTATCAATCGAAAGGTTCTTTGATGCGCAAACCATGTCCGTTCATTTAAAGGAAAATGTCGTTCCCATGGCCAAAAAGGGAACACCCGGACACATTGAATTTGTGAAATTGGAAAACAAGCCCTATTCATACTCACAGCTTTCAGACATTGTTGATGAAATCCTTGAAAAGGCAAAAACTGATTCAAAGACATATATGGAATCCGACAAGGAAGGTTCATTTGTTGTGCAGTCCCGTGAATACAGGATTTCAATTGCATATCCTCCATTTTCAGAGGCTTTAGAGATTACTGCAGTCAGACCTGTTGCCAATATAAGTCTGGATGAATATAACCTTTCAGAAAAATTGTTGGAAAGAATCAGGACAAGCGCTGAAGGAATTCTTATATCCGGTTCTCCAGGTGCAGGAAAATCCACATTTGTCCAGGCAATTGCCAAATACTATTCATCAAAATTGAATAAGATCGTTAAAACAATGGAATCCCCAAGAGATTTGCAGCTGCCAGATGACATTACCCAATATGCTCCATTGGAAGGAAGTATGGAAAATACAGCAGATGTTTTATTGCTTGTGAGGCCGGATTACACAATTTATGATGAATTAAGAAAAAATACCGATTTCAACATCTTTGCAGACATGAGGCTTGCAGGAGTCGGAATGATTGGTGTCGTGCATGCAACCCGCCCGATAGATGCAATTCAAAGAATAGCCTCAAGGGTGGAGCTTGGAGTGATTCCGTCAATTGTCGATACAAGCATATACATTGAAAACGGTAGGGTTACAAGCGTCTATGAAACCAAAATGACCGTTAAAGTCCCTACAGGAATGAAGGAAGCTGACCTTGCAAGGCCGGTTATTGAAGTGAGAGACTTTGAAACCGGTGAGCTTAAAAATGAGATTTATACATACGGTGAGCAGACCATCGTTATGGATATGGAGCTTGTTAATGGAGGCGGAAGTGAACCTAACCGTAAATCTTCCGTAGACATTATTGCAGAAAAGGAAATCCTAAGGAAAATAAAAAGAATCCTTCCCAAAAAGGCCAAAGTTGAAGTTGAAGTCGTATCCCCTGAAAGGGCCAATATCTACATTCCCGACCAGTATGTACCAAAAATCATCGGCAAAAACGGTAAGCGAATAGCTGAAATAGAACAGGATATCGGAATCAGCCTAGGCGTTGAAATAATCGAAGAAAAACCGGTCAATAAAACTCCTATTGAAGTTGACATTACCCATACAAGAAAACAGATGATTTTGGAATTGGGAAGAGAAAACGGAAGGCAAAACTTTGATATTCTAATTAGCGGAGAATACTTGCTTACAGCAACCACATCCAAAAAAGGAGAAATTAAAATTAAAAACGGAATTGAATTGTCCGATTTCATACTTGAAGCAATAGAAATGGGATTGGAGATTACGGCCGTTAGAAAATAGTGATAACATGAAAATTGGCGCATCATCCCTGGCGGGGATAGACAAAACATTGAAAGAAACATTGGACTATATTGAAGGATTGGGAATCGAATACGTTGAGCTGGTACATCAGTTTCCAACAGAAAACATAGAAACTGATCTGCTTGAAAGCTATAATCTGAAATATACTATACATGCACCGTTCATGGATGTAAATATTGCATCCCTGCAGGAAAAAAGTAGAATGAATTCCGTCGGGCAGATAAAAGAATCAATAGAATTTGCCAATGAAATTAATGCCGAAGCTGTTGTTATCCACCCCGGACAGACCTCATTTTTACCGAACAAGTTTTTCCCTGAAAAGGTTATTGAAACCGCAAAGGCATCAATTAAAGAACTTGGTGATTTTTCCAAAGATTTGGGAGTGCTTTCCACAATTGAGAACATGCCCAACTTCCCAACCATGATTTATCAAAACATGTATGATTTGAACGAGCTTCTGGTTTCACTTGACATGTTCATGACCCTGGACATAGGACATGCAAACCATGTCGGATACTCCGCAGACGAAATGTATTTTGATTCGATTAAACACATACATGCCCATGATAATTTTGGTGATGATGATGCACACTTGCCATTAGGTGAAGGCTCTATTGAATTAAACACTATCATCAATACTTTAGAAGCAAATAATTTTGATGGCATCTATATACTCGAAGTAAATGACTTCGATTCCATTAAAAAAAGTTACGAATATATGAAAAAAAACTTTAAAATTTAAATTAAAGAAGTTTTCTTTCTTTAATTTCTTTTTTGAAATATAAATATTCTGACTCAACTACTTTTCTAATATTTTTAGCAGTTTTCTTACCGATACCCTCAACTTCCTGAAGCTCACTTTCAGAAGCGTTGATTACATTTAAGACAGAACCGAAATGCTGGAGTAAATTCTTAGCGTTGACCGGACCTATATTAGGCAGTGATTCTATGATGAATAATTGCTGTTCCCATAAACTGACTGGTTTTTTATCAGTTCTTATTTGAATATGAGTCTTTTCGCCGTTTTGCTCACGCATGGCAATCCTTTTAATCATTGCAGCAGTGTCTTGAGAATTTCTGGTAGGAATGATACTTATGCCAAAATCAATTGCAATGGCGGCCAATGTACCTCTGACGGCATTCGGATGAAGCATGCCGTTGTAGATATCGTCTCCTTCAAGAATAAGCAGCGGACGTTTGAACTCTTCTGACAGTTCACGAGCCTGTTTGAAAAGTCTTTTGTCAATTATGGAATCTACGAAATCTTTAGCCGTTTTTCTCTCGATTACAACCTCATCACTAACCTGATAGTCACCAACAGCCATTGAATGAACTTTTACATCAATCTCCATCATGGACAAATGTCTTATGACCTTCGAATTACCCTCTCTGGAATCGGCATACACCACAAGCTGTGATTTTTTTTCTTCCTGAGGCCTTTCAATAACCTTTATTTTTTTCTCGTCCTCCATTCTCTGAACGGCGGATTCATTTAATTCCCTCAGCACTTCAGGATCTATCAGTTGATTTCTCATACTGTGTTCCTTATTGATGCTGGACCAGTAATAAGCTTCATCCCTTGTTCCGTTTGTAATCAGAACTTTTACACGCCCTGTCCTTTTACGGCCGGTCCTACCTCTCCTTTGAATCATACGAACTTCAGATGGAACCGGTTCATACAATACAACCAGATCAACAGCAGGTATATCTATACCCTCCTCGGCCACACTGGTTGACAGCAATACGTCATATTCACCCATACGGAAAGATTTAATGATGGCTTTCTGTTCTTTTTGAGTTAAACCTTTTTCACCATCTTTAGATGCCTGACCAAAGAATTTGGCTGATTTGATTCCTTCTTTTTCAAGTTTTTGATGAATCATTTCAAGAGTATCACGATATTGTGTAAATACGATAATCTTTGAAGATTTATCATCACTTTTCTCGGCAAACCTGTCTGACTGAAGTTTGGTTTGACCATCACTGGTACCCAATTCCTTTTTCAGAATTTTTGTTACTTCCCTGAGTTTCGGATGCTCCCAACCGTGCCTTTCTGCATCACGGGCCATTTTGACAGCCCTTCCAAAGTTGTCATCCCACATCAGGGATTTGGCGGCTTTTGTTTTTTTCTTTCGAAGACGGCCAATATACTTGTTGAAAGTTTGAACACCCTGGGTTTCAATAAGCTCCTGAGAATGCTGAATGTTGATGACCGCACTTAAGATGGAAATGGCCTGGAACAGTTCCTTATCGGGATTGACCGACCTTGCAATCTCACCCTGCACTCTTCCCCTTGCCTTTAAAATATCCACTTTACCGACAGATACTGTATTGATGATGCCCATATTTTTCAATGCTTTCAGTCTGACCTTCAATGCCTTATCGACATATTTTTTGATTTTTTCAAGCTCAGAGCTCATTTTCACTCTTACCCAATCAATTTCGACAGGATTGAAGTATGGCCTTACGTCCACATCATCTTCGGTTTTAACTACAATGTTTTGAATATATAAGTTTTCACAAACTTCCTTGATTTTGGCCTTATCCGAACCGGGAGATGCAGTTAAACCTAAAATGAGATTGAAATTGGACTCCTGAACATAACGGGAAGCCAAATAAACATAAGAGTATGCTCCCACACCATGGTGGCATTCGTCAAAAACAATAAGTGAAACATCACTCAAATCGTAACGTCCATTCAATAAGTCTGATTCGACAGTTTGTGGAGTTGCACAAATTATTCTGGACTCTTCCCATCTTTTAACCCTCTCATCGGTTTTGATGGCTCCTGTTATGGATGAACATGGAAGAGTTAAAAACTCCTTGAAGCTGTCTTCATGCTGGATGGCTAACGGTTTGGATGGGGCTAAAATCAATACTTTTGAATTTTTAACCTTTTGCAACCTGTCTGCAGCAACCAGAATTGCAATTATAGTTTTACCTAATGCAGTAGGTGCAACAACCATCGTATTTCCCTTTTTCAGTACATCCCCCGCTAAAACCTGCTGGTACAATCTTGATTCGATGGAATCCTTTTTAATCAGAGGATGTGAAATATAACTAGCCATTATTAAACCTTCTAAATAATATAAAATGAGTTTACCAATAACCCTTAATATGTTATTAAATTTTTTTTACTTATAAAGCATTAGTGAGAGCATTTGATAAGTAATATCACAATTCAAAAACCAGTGATTTGAATTTGGTGGCCGCTTCACCGATTGCAATAACCATTTCACAGTCAAGGTTTAACGCTTTTTTAAGCCCATCGCGAACCTCTTCTTTTGAAGCACCCAATGTTCCGGTCTTTTCAAAATTATCCACATGGTTTAAAAATATCCTGTCATTCAATTTTGGATTGGCTTTGAGCTTTTCAACCGCAATCTTTTGGGAAGCCACAGATGCAGGTACTATGAACTTTGAGAATTTTAAAACACTGTTGAAAATATCCATATCTCCGACATAGCCTGATTCGGATGAAACGGTAATCACTGTAGTAAAGTCTCCAAACAATTTTTTGAATTCCTTCAATACGGTTTCAACACCTGCAGGATTGTGGGCATAGTCGACAAAAATGTCCTTGCCTTTTACCTTGCCGACCTCTTCCATTCTTCCACTTACACCAGTGAAGCTGGCAATTGAAGGTAAAATCTTTTCATATGGAATGTCTAAAAATTCATGGGCGGCAATTATGACTCCTGTTAAATTATACACATTGTGAAGTCCGTCCACACCCATTTTTACTGTTAATTTTTCTGTTGGAGTGTGTAAATCGAAAGTTCTATTTGACAAATCGACATTTGTTGCAATGTAATTCACCTGAGGAGTTGTTATTCCGCATTTGCAGAAGTAATATCCACATCCGGAAATGATTTCCTTAACTGCAATCTCCTCACCGCAGACGCATTCCTTCATGCCTATTGAATCAGGCATTTCATCAACTCCGAATGTTATGACTTCACCTTTGAAGTCAAGTTCACGTAAAAGACCCATAATTGTAGGATCCTGACCGTTGACAATTAGCTTACCTATCTGCAATTCTTTAATGAATTCGCCTTTGACATTTGCATAATCCATGAAACTTCCCAAATCATTCAAATGGTCGGGAGTAATGTTGGTGATTAATCCGCCGGACATTTGGGTATTTTTTACTATTCTTCCAACGGTTCCGGGAACACCGAATGTGCCAACTTCCAAAATTCCAACATCTCCATCCAGTCTGGATTGAAGAATAGGAATGAACTCGGCATTTCCCTGCATGCCTTCCAAATCATGCTCACATGGCTTGATTCCATTGTCATAGGCAATTTTTTTAAGAAGTGTGGTAGAAGTTGTCTTGCCGTTTGTTCCGGTAATTCCATATACCGGTTTTTCAGGCTTTATCATTTCAATAATGTCGCATAATTCTAAAATAGGCTTGTCAATCTTTTTAAATATATCTGAATCCTTTGACAAGCTGGCGGGAGGAATTATATAATCCGCCTTTTTGAAGAATTTATCAGGAGTCTGTCCATAGAAAACTTCAATATCATAACCTTCCAAAGATTTTGCAAACCGGCAATCCTTTTTGAAAGACAAATCTGTTCCGATTACGTTGAATCCTCTTTGTTTTAATATTCTGGCTATCAAGTTACCGTTTGCCCCACAAACACCAATAACTCCGAAGGTCTTATTTTTATTCATACTTTTTACTTCCTATATCTAATCCTTTCATAATCTTTTCAACAGTTGTCAGTCTGTCATATGCTATAAGAGGCCCCATGTGCAGAATGATATCTCCAGGCACGGAATATTTGAATGTCAATTCGGCCGCTTTTGTGATATCCTCAACGGCTACCTTTTCAATGTTCGGATTGGTGATTGCGTCCAATATCTCCTGGGCAGCATCCATTTCAACTTCCTGTGTTACCTCATTGAAACCGCTTGCAATGACAACCTTGATATCGTAGTTGCTTACAAGCTCACCAACTTCCGCCTTATCCCTTACGGACAATGTATCAAAATGATCCAAGAACAGTACTACACTATCATCTTTAAAGTAATCGAGAGTGATTTTCATGCCGTCATATAAAAATGCAGAATCAAGAATGACTTTCCTTCCGTTATAATTACCTACATCCTCCATATGTGCAGGAAGCCCTTTAAAATCAGTTAAAGCGTCAATGATATCCTCTTTTGAAACGCCATAAGTCAATGCAACTGCAGATGCCGCAACAGAATTTTCAAAAAAGTAGCTCATCATGTGGAACGGTGTGGTAAATTCATCACCGCCATAGGATATTGTCAGTGATTCGTCTCCTATTTTACCTTTGAAGTCAACATCCTTGTCAAGAGCGTAAAAGATTGCATCGTCCCTAACCTTTTCTATTATGTCCCTGCATGAATCATTGGAGATGAATGTTTCACTCATTGCCTGCAAGATTAATTTACGTTGCTGATATTTTTCCAATGAGCCTCCAAACTCGGACAGATGGTCCTCAGCAATGTTTGTCAAAAGACCTATTTTAATATCCAGCCTGTCCAAAAGGCCGATTGTACCGTGAGGAAGTTCAAAAATAGCTATATCACATTCCTGTGCCTTACCTTTTACAATTCCGTCAATGATTGCTTCTGAAACCAGATTGTTTACCAGAGAAGAACATGACCATACATTATATCCGGCCTGCTTGAACAGGCTGGTGGTTATGAAGGTTGTGGTTGTTTTTCCCATGGTTCCGGTAATTCCAATGATATCCATAGGAATCAAATCATTGACTATTTTTGAAAACTCTTCATTGGTTAAAACTTTTAAATCAGAATTATTGATTTTTTGAGCGATTGGGGCGGAATCGGGTAAAGTAGGAGGCATATAAACTGCTTCAAACCCATCGATTGAAGGGTCCTTATTTGCCATGTCAAGGGTGACACCTTCCTTTTCAATTTCTATCAAACTTCGTTGAAATTCTATTTTGAATTCAGAAATATCCTTTAAATCAGTTATAACAACATCATGACCCAAATAATTTAGTAGTCTTGCAACAGGCCTACTAGCATTTCCAGCTCCAACAACTAAATAATTCATAATAGTCTTCCTCACAATTTCATTAGTATAATTTTTGGAGTTTATTTAATTTAAAGGTTTTACAAAAAAAAGAAAATTACAATTAAATCTGTTTTTTTAAAAAAAAAGAATTTGAGAAAACTTATTCAAACTGAATAAGATTTTCTACATCATTATAAACAACATCAAGTCCGCACATTGACGGAACATAGTTTGCTGCCTTTGCGGAATTCACACCAATGACTTCAAAGCCCATATCCTCAATAGGAGCTACAACCATACAGGTGTCACATACGACATTTCCACCTGCGTTTTCAATGATTTCGGTGTATCCCATCCTATCGGCTGTGGCCTTTACGCTAACGGATGTGCAAATCCACAATTTGTTTTTAATTGTTTTACCTTGTACGATGCCTGCTACTTGTTTAATCTCTTCAAGTGATGCATGAGGACATCCAAGACAAATCAAATCAGGTTCCCTATCAGTGGTTGTTAACTTTTCACGAGTTTCCTGGATTTCTTTGTCTGATATGAACATTATATCTTCAATTTCAGCACTGTTGATTAGATTTGATTCAGGAGTCACGCCTTCCACATGGTAAAGTGCAACTGAACCTGATGAAGCAAGTGCCGCTCCAAGGGTTTTCAGGTCATTGTTGTTTGGAACATTAGGGATTTTGAAGTAAGGAACTCCCCCTCCAACAACTTTACCTATGATATAACCCAAAGCACCGAAGTCAGCGCCATTGAGTTCACAGGACACGTTTACAACAAGATTTGCCTGTCTATTTTCAGCCAGATGGAATCCGTATAAAGGAGTTTTACCAACAATAGCTGCAGCAAGTGCAGCAGGACCTCCTTCACGATTGGTTCTGGCACCAATTACAGAATTGACGTAAGCAACAGCAGATGATTCTGACCAGGATACGTGATCTCTGAATCTTGGCACGTTTCCAACAAGATATGGAGTGCATGTACAGGTTTTGGAAATTCCGAGCTTTGCATATGCATCTACAATCTGGTTTTGCTTGATTGAAAAGTCACGTGGAAAACCTAATGCTTCCCAATTGTCCAAGTCAGTTCCAGGCGGATTTAAGGATGCGTTTATTGTTGCTTTGCCGGAACCATCCTTGGCCAAATCCTCAAGATATTCAAGACCGGCATCTCCAATTGTTTTATATGAAACACCAGATACTTGGGCAGAGGTGATGTCAACCAATTTGGAAGCGCCATAGATATCACCTAAAGCAACTAAAATATCCATGCTTTTTCTAATAGTTTCTCCAAATTCACCATCGCACATTTGTTGTTCTTCGTTTGTTAAAAACATTTTTAATCACCATTCAATTGATATTCAACCATTTCATCAACCAAATGCAAGAAATTATCTTTACTTTCGAATGGAATCATGGCTCCGGCCGCAATATCGTGGCCGCCTCCATTACCTCCGAAGTTGTTTGATGAATCTCTTAATGCCTTTCCTAAATCAGCACCTTTTTCAACTGTATCTCTTGTGGTTCTTCCAGAAATCTTTATGTCATTGTGAAGCCTTGATAATCCAAGTACAGGTTTAGAATCATCCAGCAGTTCAACAGATAAAGCAATACTTGCAATAGTACCCATTACTGATTTCAATACCTTATCTTCACTGTACAAGTATTGAATTGCATTCAATTGCTGAGCACCTTCCTTTTTAATCCATTGAAGGCCTTTTACGATTTGGTCCCTGTATTGACGTTGCAGTCTCAATGCCGCATCCAATGCCTGTTCCCTTTCACCTAATGCGATACTTAAACCCAATCCCTGCTTTTTGTTTTTTCCGCATGCATCAAGAACATAAGAGTACTCTTCCAGGTCCCTGAGCATTGGAGTTTCACGAGGAACAGTATAACAGTCCCCGAAAATTTCAGGATTGATATTTATCAATGCGTCCTTAAGCAAATCCTTCTCTTCATCTTCCAGATCTGTGAATTTAATTCCATAAGACAGATTCATGCGTTCTAAAAACTCACGAGCTCCATCAAGATCTCCACTGATTCCGGGAAGCGGAGGTGAAAAAGTATAAGCCAGTGATTTGAAAATAGGTTCTGTTGATTTTGAAACTATCTTTAAACCTTCATGAATTTCCAGATTGCCACTTTGAAGTGCATCATCAAGAACTAATTTATTGACACCGGTAAATCCATTCTGACCTTGCATATCACCGAATGCACCAATCAATGCAAAATAAGCCAGATGCTTTTTGTCCAAATCACGGACAGTCAGATAAGCTGAACCCGCACCGCATAAATCCTTACTTCCATCAACACCGAAAAGATGAGGATTTACATGAACAACATTGCTTTCGCTTTCAGTATCATCTACCTGGTGGTGGTCAGCAACAATGACATCGTGCTTATAGGTGTTAAATTCCTTAATGAAAGGACTTCCCATGTCTGAGAAGATAAATAAATCATACTTTTCACTTCTAAGCTGATTTACTGTATCTTCCTTTAGACGAGGGATGCAAGATGCATGGAATTGGACGTTTTCTTCGGCCAAAGCATTAGCTATAACAGCTGCTGCTGAAATTCCATCAGCATCGTTATGAGAAATTATTCTTATAACAGCATCATTTTCAATATGCTCCTTAAGCATATTGCAAGCTTCGCTAGCTCTATTTAACAAGGAGTGCTGCTTCTCTTGGATTATATCTCCAACCTTCTGGTAATCTACCTTCACTTACATAGTAAGAAGCTAATCTTCTGATTCTGGATTCGATGATAGTTAAACCTCTTTTTGAGTGTAAGTCTTTAGGGTTTTCTTCTAAGTGATCTCTGATGTTTACTGCTCTTTTGATTAAGTTTAATAAGTCTTCAGGATATTCTCCTGCTTGACCGTTTCTTCTTAAAATTTCAGTAATTCTTTCACCAGTTACATCTTTAACAGAAGGAATTCCGTATTGGTCTCTTAATATAATACCTATTTCGGAAGTACTTTTACCTTCTCTGTTAAATTTTAAAATCATTTCTTCAATTTCTTCATCACTGTAAGTTACCCATTCTGGTCTTGCCATAATATAAACCTCTTTAAATTTATTAAATCTTAAATAAGCCCAATTAACAGAAAATAAAGTTACTCTTGACTGGAATACCATTCTATAAATTTCTTTAATGAATTTTTTCTATGTGAAAACTGATTTTTCTCATCAGTTGTCAGTTCCCCAAATGTCTTGCCGACGCTCGGAACATAAAACAAAGGATCAAAAGCGAATCCTAAATCTCCTCTTTCTTCAACTGCGATTTCACCTACAACCTTGCCTAAAAAAGTCTTGGGCTCAGAATTGGGGGCACAGTACCCAATAACTGACCTGAATTCGGCATAACGGTCATCAGTATCTTTCAATAGCTTTAAAATTCCTTGATTTCCTATAGTATCTTGAACATAATGAGAATATGTTCCCGGAAACCCATTCAAAGCCCTAATGAATAAACCAGCATCTTCAACAATCACAGGACAGTCAAGTTCATGACAAGCATATTTTGCGCCTGATATAGCCACTTCCTCAAGAGTTCCTTGAGGTTCTTCGTAACCTAAATCAATATGCTTTAAAGAAATGTCATAATCTTTGAAAATATTCTCTGCTTCTTCTACTTTATGTTTGTTCCCAGTTATAAATGTTATCATATTTTTAAGTTTTTTATTATGCTAATAATATAAGTATTGGTATTTGCCAAGGTAACCATAAAGAAAAGTGTTATCAAAAAACTCAAAGTTGGTAAGAAATACCCCGCAAAAATATCATACGGCGGCGAAGTCATTAAAACAAGTGTGAAAGTTAAAAAATAAGTGACAATTTCACTTATTTTTATTTTATTTTTTTGAATATCCCATAGCCAAATGAAAAAATTAATGGGTGTATCTGCCCCGTGATTCGATATCGGCAATTGTATTCAATATAGACTCATCCCCATAACCATCCAATACCAAATCGAAGTATTTAACAGCAAGATTATAGTCTATGCTTTGCAGGGATTTTTTCAAAACCAGCAAATCAACTGCTTTATCCTCTTTTAATTGTGAGTATCTTCCAAGTCCGAAATCAATGAAAACCAAATTATCGTCCTGCAGCATTATATTTGATGAAGTGATGTCACCGTGTATGATATTTGCATCATGAAGCTTTGAAATTTCCTGACCGATCCTGTATGATAACTCCTCATCCATAATGTCCTTAACCATTACCCCATCAATCTCTTCCATTGTAATGGCTTTGCGATTTAAATCAACATCATATAAAACAGGAGTCCTAACACCTGCTCTTTTGGCATCGGACAATAGCTTAGCTTCCTCTTTGGTTCTTGCCTTTCTAATTTTATTGTCGATTTCAGGAATCCTGTAACTTTTAGGAATTCTATCCTTAATTACCGCTTTTTCACCCAAATAATTGCTTTTAACGATGTTGGATTCAGCGCCTTTTGCAATAAATTCATCCGGAAGAGTCAAATAAGTTTTGGTATTGTCAATCCATGGAATATCAACTTCATCAGTTCTGAACTTTTGAATGATTCCTGTTTCAGACAAATCCATCGGTCCAAACTCATTACACATCAAAAGCCCAAGCCATGCAATCATTACCCCATTATCTCCGCAAAGTTTCATTTTCGGCATGTAGAATTTGGCACCATGCTCTTCAGACATTATCTTAAGCATTTCACGTAATCTTGAATTGGCTGAAACTCCACCACAAAGCATTACTTCATCTTTTTGAGTATGTGAAAGGGCACGTTCAGTTACTTCAACAAGCATGGAGAAGGCAGTTTCCTGAAGTGAATAGCAAATGTTCTCCATTGGAGTGCCTTTTTCCACTTCCCTTAATGCAGCGGACAGCAATCCTGAAAATGAGAAATCCATTCCCTTTACGACATAAGGCAAATCAATGTATGAACCATTTTTGGCCAATTTTTCAATAACCGGCCCACCGGGATGGCCCAAACCGCTTTCACGGCCGAAATGGTCAAGACAGTTTCCGATTGCAATGTCCAGGGTTTCACCGAAAATCCTATATCTTCCGCTTTCATAAGCGATAACCTGACTGTTTCCGCCACTTACATAAAGTGAAACTGGATTTACAGCACCAGTGTCAAGTTTTCCAACTTCAACATGGCCGATACAGTGATTTACGCCGATTATCGGTTTTTTAAGTGACAGTGCAAGAGACCTTGCTGAGGTTGCAACTATCCTCAAGGCCGGACCGAGACCCGGACCCTGTGAAAAAGAAATCAAATCAATATCTTCATAGGAAATACCCGCCTGTTCGATGGCCTGCGGGATTAATTTAGGAATCCATTCTGCGTGATGTTCCGCTGCAATTCTTGGATGAATGCCTCCCTCTTCAGGAAATAGCTGTTCGCCCGCCATTGCCAAAATATTTCCATCACTATCTACAATACCTACACCGGTTTTTTCTGCAGTTCCCTCAATTCCTAAACTTATCAATATAATCACTGAAAAAAATTAATTATAGTCTTTTGCTTAATGTTTGTCCATCAAGCTATCCCCGTTGACTTTCGGGTTCATATAAATTTTTGAATACTATATTACTTATTAATTTTTTATAATATTAATTTTATTCCATCATTTTTAGGATGTTTTTTGCTACTATGAGCATGATTTCAGGAAAATCTTTTTAAATAATCTTTTTTGTAACGAATTTCCATTTAATTAATTCTTGATCTTCAAAAAAGTGTTGGGAACATATTTCGATGACAAATCCTGCATCGTTTAAAATCCCTGCCAGTTCATCAACCGTGTATTCTCGCTCATATGCCTTTTCTGCCCATATTACTTTTTCGTCCTTAATGTATTCTATATCGCATGTAATGAATTTGTCGTTTCTTTGAAAGTGATATGTCATCTCCATATCATCTTTAGCAAGGGAAGTGTATTTTTCAAAACTGACGAAATTGAAGTTGTTCACATCAAATATGAAATAACCATCCTTTCGCAGGCATGTTCCAATATTTTCTATGGCAGATTTTAACGAGTCAACATCACAGATATGGTTTATTGAATCGTTGAAGCATGTTGCAAAGTCATACCTTTCATTATCAGTGTATTTCGAAATGTCCGCTTCTATAAACTCCACATCAGGATATTTATCGCAAGCGATTTCAAGCATCTCATGTGAAATGTCAACACCCTTTGATTTGATACCATTTTCCATGAAAAAATTGCAAAGTTCACCTGTGCCGCAACATAAATCAATATTGCTTTTGAAAGTTTCACCCGAATGATATTCATTGAGATAGCTCAGGGCAATTTCACCCATAAAAACAGAATAGTCACTTGCATGACAATTATCATAAACTTTAGAAAATTTCCTGTATAAATCAGTGCTCAATTAAATCACGTATTGTAGTCATTGAACTACCTCAACTTATTGAAGTTGAGGATTCCTAGGTTTTTTATTATATATCGTTGGTTATTTGATATTATCC
>NZ_JAZQIJ010000029.1:0-2021 GCF_045541095.1 Methanobrevibacter sp. | reverse complement strand
TTCCATATTGCTCAACAATTTCAAAGCCTACTTCATCAGCTATTGGCTTTAAATCAACATAATGAGGACTCGCCATGCAAAGGTATGCATCATCCCTCATATTGTCATACATGGAAATGAAAAACTCCTTAAATATGTCGTTTCCTTCAATATCCCCAGTTGAAGTTGATATTCCATATGGAGGATCTGTAACTACACTTGCCACCTTTTCATACATCTTGAGTTCACGAACATCAATGTTGAATGTCCTATAATCTGTTATTCCGAAGTAGTCCAGGTTGATGGCAGTACCATTTTTCATTTTCCAGTAAATATCGGAACCCAGTACCTTACATCCTATCAATCCTGCTTCAATCAATATTCCACCGGTACCGCAGAACGGGTCAAGCAATAACTGGCCTGCAGTCACCCTTGATAGGTTTACCATGCATCTGGCCAACTTCGGACTCATTGATCCTGGATAAAAAAATGGCCTTTTATGAGGTTTGCTTTCCACAAAATGTTTTTTGTTTAACTTGAATTTTTCCAAAGCAATATAAAGAGTATTTTCAAATGCCACGACACGTATCAGGGAGTTAGGTTCCTTCAGTTTTACCTTGATGCCGTCGCAGTTATCCAATATCAGTGATCCAATCTTTCTTTCTAAAGCAACAGTGTCAACTTCTGAATTGAATCTTTTAACCCTTACTGCAAAATTTTCATCGATATATTTCGGCCAGTCAATCAGTGAAATATCATAGGCTATGCCGTCCACTGATGATTTTTCTATAAGTTCATGAACCTCATGGGTATATCCAAGTCTCCTTGTCAATGTCTTATAATAATCGTCAATGTCATCTTCAGAAATATCACTTAGAATAACCAGCCCCTCACAGATTACGTCAATATCAGCCTGAATATTTTCACATTCCATTACGGCTTTGAGTTCAGCTAAAGGCAATTCTGGATGTTCCTGAGATTGTATGCATAATAGTTCCATTATAATTCACCTAAATATTAAAAAAAAAATTATTTTTTAAACTTATCAAAATGCCTTCTGATAACAGTTTCACTGGAATCTTCCTTTTCATCTACGTGACTTGGTTCATCTTGATAATTGTTTTCATGACCTTCATTATATTGAATTCTAGGTTCGTCATTTTGATAATAATCTTCATGACCATTGGAATAATTGTCCCTTGCATCATTATAATGAGAATCATTTGAAAAACTGTTTGAGGCACCTTCATATTTTATGCTTTGGGAAGAATTGTTTACCGCCCTATCCATAGTGTATTCCAATTCATCCTCATAAGGTTCATATTCATACCTGTTCACATTATCATTGCGATAGTTAAAGTCTTCAGGATAGTATTCATATTCCCTCCTCGGACGTGAACTTCTCTCATGACTGATTGGTGTGATAGGTTCAAATTCATCATAATAATCATCATTGTAACTGCTTTCGGAATAGCTGTGAGTGTCCTGGAAGCTTCTTCCCATATCCCTTTCAGCATATGCGTGAGAATTGTCCTGGAAGCCTCTTCCCATATCCCTTTCGATATAGTTGTGAGGAGTATCCTGGAAGCTTCTGTGATTCATCATGTTTGAAAATATGATATCTTCAATCTTTGACGGATCGGAAACGTTTTCAATGCTCATCAGGTTGTTGTCATAAGCGCTGAAAACTGAAACGGTGCCCACATTAAACATTCTGGCGAATATGCTTTGGGAAGTGTTGATATCCTGAATTGTAGTGTAGGGCATGTAATTCTTCTTGGTTGACAGCAGTCCTGATTTAATGATGATTCTGGAATCTGTCAATGTATACTCCAAGGAGTACCATTTAAGAAGTTGCCAAATAATATAGAGTATAATAATAAGAATGACTACAAAAAATGCTATTGCCGCATATCTGGTTAAAGGAAGTTTAATCTGAGAAATCAGATAAACCTGCATCCTGCCTATGAACTGAATTACCATAGGTGATACCATAAAAACAACAGCCAATAAAACAACACCAAAAATAGCTTTTTTACAAC
>NZ_JAZQIJ010000028.1:0-1782 GCF_045541095.1 Methanobrevibacter sp. | reverse complement strand
GACTTCTGCCTGTTGCGTTCCGACCTTACTTGCCTAGACCATTGTGGGAGGCATTAACAGAATTGTCAGTATTTTTTCGAGACATCTGTGCGACTAATTTAAATTTCCAACACTTGGAGTTGATGCAGAGAAATATTATTGAAATAATTTGTAAACTTGAAAGGATTTTCCCTCCATCGTTCTTCGACTCCATGGAACACTTAGCAATACACCTACCTTATGAGGCACAAGTTGGTGGACCCGTTCAATATCGATGGATGTATCCATTTGAACGGTATGTTTTCATACAATGTAATTTTTATGCACTTTAATTGAATAATTTGTTTTTTTTTCTAACTAATTAACATAAATAATGTAGGTATATGTTCTATTTGAAGAAGAAAGTCACCAATAAAGCCCAAGTAGAGGGTTCCATATGTGAAGCGTACTTGATAGATGAAATTACAAATTTTGCGTCTTATTATTTTGGTGATGACGTTCAAACAATATGGAATCGAGTTCCACGAAATGACGATGGTGGAGCTAAAAGTGAAGGTGGACAACTTTCTATTTTTTCCTATCCAGGACGAAAATTGTCTAAAAAATATTATAGACGGCAATTATCGCAGGAAGAAATGAAAATTGCGCACAACTATGTCATTTTCAATTGTCAAGAATTGAAACCCTATATAGAGTAAGTGTGAAATATTTTATTTTGTTTCTGAATTTATAATAACTTGATTTCAACTAACAATTAAAGATTTAGGCAATGTCGGATTGAGCTACATTCACGACAACCACAATTGACCGATATTGAAATTGAAAAACTATGCGAGGTTGAATTTCCAATTTGGTTGAAAAACCATGTAAGTATTTTTCACGACATATTTTGTTAAATTTACTATTTTGTATGAAATAATAATTCATACATTGTTATTGTTATGCTAGGTTGAATACAAATCAACCGGAATTGAGAATCAAATCTTTGCTCTTTCTATGGGTCCGTCAAATTCCGTGAAATGTTATAATGGGTATTATGTCAATGGGTTTAAATTTCATACTGCATTTTATGGTCGGTATAAAAAAACAATGAATAGCGGGGTTTGTGTAAAAGGAAGTTGCTACAATGGTAATGAAATTGATTACTATGGAATGCTTGAAGAAGTGATCCGGCTTAAATATTTAGGGAGTAAGTGCAAGGTTTTTATGTTTAAGTGTCATTGGTACGATACCAAACGTGGGCTTAAAGTGCATCGTTCAAATGGTTTGGTTGAGATCAAGCATACCTCTAGACTACATGGAAGTGAAGATTTTGTCTTGGCGCAGCAATGTCAACAAGTCTACTATACGTGTCCACCCGATAATAAATCTTCAGAATGGTGGGCAGTTATGAAGACAACAGCTAGAAGTCGTTATAATGTTGAGATGGGTGAATTTATTGAAAACAATGACAATGTTAAAACATTTGATGTTGATCAATCAGATGAAATTTCTCAACCATGTTGTGTGCTTCCTAATATGACACTTGATGAACCAAGTATATTTGTTGACACATCTTATTATGAAGAAGTCAACCAAAATGATTTGCTTACGGTAGAGGGAAATTGGGGAGACGATAATGAAATGGATTCGGATGAGGAAATTGAGTATGATAATGAAGTCGTTGGTGATGATGATAATGATGATGATAATAATGATGATTTGATTAGAAGTGATGATGATGATGATTAGCATTATGCAGGTATATTCAATGCATTTATTTTTATGTGATGATGATGCTGATTAGCATGCTGCTTGTATTTC
>NZ_JAZQIJ010000027.1:0-15909 GCF_045541095.1 Methanobrevibacter sp. | reverse complement strand
ATAGTAATAATTATATAGTATGTTTATCTAAAATACATATCAGTTTTAGACAAATATTGTGTGAAAATATATATTACATATTAAAATATTGGAGATTAATGTTTATGAACTGTAAAAAAATTTTATTGATATGTTTAATATTATGTCTTGCGTTCACAATATCTGCTGTTTCAGCTATTGATGCAGATGGAATGGACACAAATAAGACATTATCAGCATCGACGGACGATGTTGTGCAGGAAAGTGATGGTTCACTATCGCTTTCGGTTTCAAATGATGCCGATGTTTTGGCTGATGCAACTGGAAATGGTGGATCATTTTCGGATTTACAAACTTTAATTAACTCAAATACGGGCACTATTACATTGACTGGTAATTATACCTATGGTGGATCTGATACTGGTAATGCTGGTATTTCCATCAAAAATGACATTACTATTGTGGGTCAGGGTAATATTGTCATTGATGCAAAAGAAAAGTCAAGGATATTTAATATTGATAAATCAACTGTGACTTTAAAAGGCATTACATTAGCTAACGGTAAAACTAGTGCTAACGGTGGAGCTATTACTTCAAACTCTGCATTAACTATTGAATATTGTAATGTTGTTAATAATACTGCGGCATCAGGTGGTGCTATTTATTCCAGTACAGGTGATGTTATAATGAATCACTCCAGTTTCTATAATAATAATGCAATTTCAACTGAGGGTAGAACTGGTGGTGGAGTCATTTACAAATCTAATTCTAAAGCTAAGTTGATTTTTGATGACTGTGAGGTTTATAGTAATTCGGCACAAGTAACTGGGGGTGCAATTTGTATTTATGGATCAGAAGTTTTAATCAACAATTCTTATTTCCATAACAATTATGCTATAAGTCATGGTGGAGATTTCTTTGGTGAAAATCAGAATACATACAGTTTTACAGCTTATAATTCCAGTTTCGATTCTTCAAAAACTACTAAAGGTTATGGGGGATCTCTTTATTTCAACACTGGTTTTAAAGGTGTCGCAACTATTAACATAGACAGGTGTAATTTCACTAATGATTATGCTTTGTATGGTGGTGGAGCGATTCGTTTCATGGAAAACTGTGAATGGGTGTATGTCTATAATTGTCAATTTATTAATTGTACAACTACTAATGAAGGGGGAGCGATTTCCCAAAATAAGGCAGGTTATAATTTCAAGTTTGTAAATTTAACTTGCATCAACTGTACTCAAACTGGAGGTCCTTCTACTCTTGGTGGAGGTGCAATAACTTTTGTATGTATTTACACTTCACTTGTGATGGATAATATTAAGTTCATTAATTGTTCTGCGGGCGCTCGCGGTGGAGGATTAATGTATTTGGTTTCAGGAGATAGTCAATATGTTACTGATAATGCCTATTATAAAGACTTATACTTCGTAAACTGTACTAGTAGCGGTTATGGTGGTGGTGCTTTTGCCACATCAATGGTTTCTAATACTCATCCTACTGTATTTGCTAATGCAACTATAGTTAACTGTTCTATGCTAGGAACCTACAATATTGGTGGTGGGGGTGCAATTTATTGGTCTGACCCTTATGGTACTTTAGATAATATCACCATCATTAATTCATCATCTACTTATAATGGTGGTGCTATCTATATGACTGGTTCACAAACCACTTTAAAAAATATTAATATAACAAACACAAGTTCATCTACTTATGGTGGTGCAATATATGTTGGCGCTACAAATTGTAATATTGTCAATGTGAATGTTACTAATTCTAAGGCTATTGATGGTGGTGCCATATATTTAGATGCAAACTATCAGAGTCTTACTAAATGTACTATTAATAATGCTTCTGCTGAAAGATATGGTGGTGGAATATATGTTGGAAACAGTTTATACATCTATCTGAATAATATTACTTTTAATGATTCTCATGCATATAATGGTGGTGCATTGTATTATGGTGGTAGTGTAGGTGCATTAATGTGGATGGATAACTGTACATTCACAAACAATAATGCGTCTCATAATGGTGGTGCAATATATTATATTGTAGATAATGACGGCAGCACTAAAAAAGTAAGCCGTGATTACAATAACTTTGACGGAACAGGTATTGTTAGTGGTGGCAGAACTACTGTAAATATGGTTGGAAGTGACGGATCTACATATGCAAAACGTATTTCCAATTCATATTTCAAAAACAACAATGATTATATACTGAATGTATCTGCTATGCCTGATCAATCTACAATAATGGGTATAGTGAATGTATCAAGTCCTAATGATCCGAACAGGAATTCATACAGGCTTGTTGTAAATGTAACAAAAGATGATAAACTTGCTACACAGCTGATTTTAAGCACAACAGAAAATTTCACTGCCTATTTCAACAATGTATTTAAAAAATTCATTATAGGTATCAGGAATAATCTGACAAGAGATACTTCTTATAATGTAACTGTCGGTTTTGAAGACAGCGAATATCTCTATAAGGAAGCTACTGCAAACTTTACAACCATTAACAAAATTGATAAAGGGGATTTCCATATTCTGCAGGAGTTAATTAACAATGCTATCAGTGAGGCTCAATCAGCAGGCAAGCCTGCAGTGCTTAATCTACCAAGGTCCTTTGAATTCATGTCAATGGAAGATTATGAGCCTTTATATGGAACTGAATGGATTGCTGATGATTACTGTATGAATATTACTTCACCGATTACAATAAACGGTAACGGATATTCTATCAGTGCACTTGGATATTCAAGAATATTCAACATTACTGGTAATGATGTTGTCTTAAATAATGTTAACCTGCTTTACGGTAATGCAAGCGGTAGGTATAATGATACTGTAAATAAAGGTGGAGCTATTTTCTGGGCTGGTGTAAACGGTATTATCAATGCTTCTACAATAGCATATAATAATGCTGAATATGGTGCCGGAATTTATCTTAATCTCACAGCATTAAACTCTAAAATTGCAAATTCCACATTCATCAGGAATAATGCAACTAAAAATGGTGGTGCTATAGACTGTAATGCTCCTGAAATGAATTTGACAAACACAAGATTTGAAAGCAACTATGCGGATGTTGGTGCTGCTTTATGCAGAGAAGAATCTGCTACAGGAGGTTTCGGTAACAACAATGTCTTTGTCTCAAATAAGGCAGTTCGTTACGGTGCAGCTCTTGCATGGATGAAATCACAAAAAATCAACATTAATCATTATACATTCATTGACAACACTGCAGGCATCAGTGGAGGTGCAATCTATGTGGGTGCGGACAGTGGAAACTGTGTGGTAAATAACTCCTACTTTGAAGGAAACAATGTCACTGACTTTAATGACGGTCACGGTGGTGCTATTGAATGGTATGCAGATAATGGTTTGGTATTGAATTCCACATTCATCAATAATAATGCATTCAATGGTGGTGCAATATTTGTAGGTGATGAATCCAAGGAAATTAACATCACTGATTCAAATTTCACTGAAAACAATGCTTATAAAAATGGTGGAGCAATAAACATCGAAGGGTCCAAAGTAACTCTTAACAACACCAGATTTGACAATAACACCGCCGCTTTTAATGGTGGTGCAGTATATATGGGTGGTGTAGGTGTAACCAACTCCATTTATTCATCAGTATTTGACGGAAACAACGCTACAGGTTATGGGGGTGCTATAGACTGGAGAGCATCTGCTGGTCATATTGCTGATTCCAACTTTACAAACAACTTTGCAGATTACGGTGGAGCAATATATCTCAATGGTATTTCAAGTAAAAGTAATATTACCAACGTAATATTCAGATACAACAACGCTACTCATAACGGTGGTGCTATTGACTGTAATGCAACCGGTATGAATCTTACCTACACTTTATTTGAATATAACTATGCAGGTGAGTACGGTGCTGCTTTATGCAGAGAATCAAACGCTACCGGCGGTCATGGTCATCACAATGTATTCAACTATAACCATGCAGAGATTGCCGGTGCGGCTCTTGCCTGGATGAACGTGTCAAACATTAACATCAATTATTACAACTTCACAGGAAACACTGCACATAAGAGCGGCGGTGCAATCTATGCAAGCGTTGGCAGTGACAATTTCACAATCAACAACTGTAATTTTGAAGGAAATAATGTAACCAACACTACCGGAGGTCACGGTGCTGCAGTAGATATCTCTTCCGATAACAACACAATTAAAAATTCCAATTTCACAAATAATAATGCGTTTTATGGCGGTGCACTATTTGTAGGAAGTACTTCCGGTAATACAAACATTACCAATTCCATTTTCACAAGAAACAATGCGGACATTGATGGAGGTGCAATCAACCTGCAGTCTTCTGGAGTGACCTTGAATCAAACACACTTTTATGAAAACACCGCTCAGCGTAACGGTGGAGCATTGTATGTAGGTGGTGAAGGTACTACTAATGTGATTTATAACTCTTTATTCGATGATAATGATGCTGAAAATAACGGTGGAGCTGTCTATTGGAGAGCATATGCTGGTCATGTCGCCTACACCAATTTCACTTCAAATGATGCTGTAAATGGAGGTGCAATATATCTAAACGGCGTTTCCAGTAACACAAACATTACTCATGTAATATTTAAATACAACAATGCTACCAAAAACGGTGGTGCTATAGACTGTAATGCAACTAGAATGAACCTGACTTACACATTATTCGAGTCCAACTACGCAGGTGAATACGGTGCTGCTTTATGCAGAGAAGTAGATGCTACAAGCGGTTTCGGTGAATATAACAATTTCACTTCAAATCACGCAGGCATTGCAGGTGCAGCTCTTGCATGGATGAATGTGAAAAACATTAATATTAATCATTATATCTTTACAGACAACACTGCTGATAGAATGGGCGGTGCAATCTATGCAAGCCGAGGCAGTGACAATTTCACAATAAACAATTCTGACTTTAAGGGAAACAACATCACCAACGGTACTGACGGTTATGGTGGTGCAATATTCTCAGATTCAAGCAACAATACAATTAAGAATTCCAATTTCACAAACAACAATGCATTCTATGGTGGTGCTGTTTACGTTGATGGTGATTCAGGTCACACAAACATTACAAATGTTACATTTGATAGAAACAATGCTGCTGTTGACGGGGGTGCAATCAATTTAATTGCTTCAGGTGTAAGATTAAACGATACCAGATTCTACAACAACACTGCTCAGCGCAACGGTGGTGCTGTTTATGTCGGCGGTGACGGTACAACCAATGTGGTCTATAATTCAGGATTTGTGGACAACAAGGCAAACAGTCACGGTGGAGCTATTGACTGGAGAGCATCTGCCGGAGAAGTAATGAACACCAATTTCCTTAGAAACTCTGCTGAATACGGTGGAGCAATATATCTTAATGGTGTTTCAACAGGAAGTAAGATATCTCATGTATACTTTGGTCAAAACACCGCTACCAAAAACGGTGGAGCTATTGACTGTAACGCTACATTAATGAACTTGACACACACTAAATTTGTCTCCAACAGAGCGGATGAATACGGTGCTGCATTATGTAGGGAATCTCAGGCTACTGGAGGATTTGGTGTAAACAACACATTCGACAAAAACCACGCAGGAATTTCAGGTGCTGCTCTTGCATGGCTGGATGTGGATAATATCAAAATCAACAACTACACATTCACAAACAACACTGCTGACTACAGCGGTGGAGCAATATATGTAAGTGCAGGAAGTGACAACTGTAAGGTCTACAACTCAACATTTGAGGACAACTATATCTCCAATGCTATTGATGGCCGTGGAGGAGCTATTGACTGGGTTGGAAACAATGGTAGAGTGGAAAACACAACATTCAAAAGATGCATTTCCGTAAATGCTGGAGGAATATATGTGGGAGATGAATCTCACAACATGTATATTCAGAATGTATCATTCACCTCATGTGAATCACTAACCAATGGTGGTGCAATTGTTATAGATGGAAACAATGTAACTATAGTCAATTCAAACTTCACATCTTCCGTTGCACGTGACAATGGTGGTGCAATTGCAGGATTAAGCTCAGACAACGGTAATATTACAAACTGTACATTTAAATATAATGTTGTTGGAGGTCATATTGACCCTCAGGGTAACATTTACGGTGAAGGTGGAGCAATCTACTGGGAAAACTCCAAAAACCTGACAATGTACAACAATACCTTTGAAACAAATGCTGCCCGTTTGTCCGGTGGTTCAATATCTGCAAACAATGTCAGTGATTCTGTAATAGACAAAATGAGAACCCACGACGAAACTGCATTTACTGACGGTGGATCCATTGCATGGATTAATTCCGATAATGTAACAATCAAAAACGGGTTTTATAACGATTCAGGTTCAAACTATAAAGGAGGAACACTTTACTTTGAAAATGTCAATGCTACAGTTAAAGATACAATAATTAACAGTACATGGGCTTCATGGGGTAAAGGTGGAGCAATTTATGTAGCAGGAAACGTTACAATAGACAAAGTTTCCTTCAATGACACTCACTCAGATGAGGATAATGCTACTGCAATTTACTTTGAATCAGGAATATCTTCAGTTTCCAATTCCAATTTCACAGGTTCATATAATTCAATTGGAATTCAAAGGGGAGCTAATGTAACATTGACTAAAAACAACCTGACTGCTTCAGATCCAAACAAATCCATGATGTACATTAAGGAAAACACAACCTATGCTGCAAGTCTTGTGAAATATGCAGTATGGAATGAAGGTGACCTCTACCTTGATCAAAACAATTTTGATTATGTAATCTTCAACAACGGTACAATCTGGACCAAAACAACTACTAAAATGTTAAACAACGGTTCATATGAGGTTGACTGGAATGAAACATTTGTGTTCTTTGCAAACATTACAGATGATAATCTAAACACTATTATTTCAGTAAAATCTCTAAAAGCAACCAATGATGTTTATCAGGATGTGGGTGCGTTCTACCTGCTTCCATTCAATGCAGATGAAATTCGCTGCATTTATCAGGGAGTATTCCATTTAAAACCTGTTGATGAAGGATTAAAACAGAACACTTTATTCAATGGTACTTTAAAAGTTAAAATGCCTGTAAATTTAACTGTTGATGCTGTTGTGGACATTACTAAGGAGGGTATTTTGGTAAATGCTACATTGCAACCTGTTGTAAAAAGTAATTTCACTATCAAAAATCAGAATGTAACCTTTAATATTTATGACCTTCATGGAAATCTGATTAAGGGCGGATTTAATGCTACTATAACAAACATAAATGAAAACACATTAGCAAGCAACGGAGTTACATTCATAACATGGACTCTTGCAAATGTCAGCAAGGAAATCAGAGAAAGGCTGATGGCCGGAACTTACAGATTGGCTGCAAGATATGGCGGTGATGATGTACACAAAGCTGCTGAAAACTTCACTACATTCACTATTAACTTACGTCTCCCATATCTTGAGCTGCTTGTTGAAAACATATACTGGGGTCAGAATGCAACTGTTATAGTAAATACAAACGCTACCGATCAGGTATTGCTTTTCATAAACGGTAAGACCAGATGGGTGGATATTGTTAATGGTCGTGCTGAATATAATGAAACTGGTCTTGAACCTGGAAACTACTCTGTTGTTGTAACTTATCCTGGTGACGGCGGTAGATACTTCTCTTCATTCGGTACCGGAAAACCATTCGAAGTATATAAACTGAATACTACAATCGATACAACTCCAACAACTCCGATAACTGTAGATGATTTGGAAATAATTACTGTTGAGGTAAATCATACTGCAGGCGGTTTTGCTAAAGTAACAATTAACGGTAAAGATTATTACGCAATTGTTGAAAGCGGTATTGCAACATTTGAAATTCCTGATTTGGCTAAAGGTGAATATGTTGACATTCCTGTAACATTCCTGGGTGACAATCACTTTAAGCAAAATTCTACAAAAACAAGATTTGTTGTAGGTGCAACTGATGACTATACTATAACAGTGCATGCAGACAACATAACTTATGGTCAAAATGCCACTATTTACATAAGCCTACCTACATCAGTTAGTGAAAACTTGACTGTTTTCATCAACAATGACAAATATGAAAATGTGACTGTCGTAAATGGAATGGCCAATTTAACAGTGCCTAATTTACCAGTTGGAATATACACAGTAAACGTAACCTATCCTGGAGACAATGTATATACTCCAAAAGACAAAAACGGAACAGTATTCAAAGTTACAAAATCAGATTCATATCTAATCAATGTAACTGCAATCGATGTAAAGGTTGATGAAAACACAACAATTACAGTCCACGTTCCAAAAGATGCAACTGGTAATGTAACCATTTGGGTAAACGGAACCAAAAAAGTCAACTCAACTATTGTTGATGGTGTTGTAACATTTACTTTGAATAAAACCGAAGCCGGAAAATATGAAGTAAACGCTACATTAAGTGATGCAAACTATGCAAACCAGACTGCATACACAAACTATTATGTAAGCAAATATGAAACTCCTATTGACATTTCAGTTGCTCCGGTTAAAGTTGGCGATCAGGTAGAAATCACAGTAACAGTTCCTAAAGGTGTCCTGAACAATGTATCTATTGAAATTGCAGGTAAATCATACAACAAGACAGTTGATGCAAACGGAAAAGCAGTATTTACAGTGCCTTCATTAGTCAACACTACAAGAACAGTCGTTGCAACTTATGATGGGGACAGAAAATACATGTTCAACTCAACAACTGCCAATTTCACTATAAACAAACGTGTTTCTCACTTGGATGTAACTGCTGCCGGAAATAGTGTTGGAAATAACGCTACAATCACTGTTCAGGCTGAAACAAATGCTACAGGATATGTAAACGTTGACATTAACGGCACTGTTTATTCAATTGCTTTGAATTCCACTGGTGGAGCTAAACTCAATGTAACTGGTCTTGGAAACGGTACATATTACGTCCATGCAACTTACGTCGGTGATGATCAGTACCTGCCAAGCAATAACAATGATAAAACCTTTGAAATGACAAAATCCGATGTTGGTTTAACAATCGATGTTTCAAGCATTGATTACGGTCAAAAAGCTAATATCACTGTTACTGTAAGTCAAGGTGACGCTACAGGATTTATTACAATAGGAATTAATGAAACAAGAAACATTACTTTACCGGTAGGCAACGGTAAAGTCAGCTGGATTGTTGACGGCCTTGCAGCGGATAACTACACAGTTTATGCAAACTACTCCGGTGACGGCAAATACAACATTAACAATGATGACAACATTAAAGAAACATTTGAAGTACGTCAAATCGCTCCTGTAATCGAGATTGTCAAAGTCATCTCTGAAGCTGGAGACAATGCAACCGTAATTGTCAGAATTGACCCAAGAACTACTGAAACAATCAATGTAAAGGTTGATAAAGATTATATTAAGGAAATCGGAAGTGGAGTAATCGTAATAACTACTGACAAACTGGCTAACGGTACTTACACTGTTAATGCAAGTTATAAAGGTGATAAAAACTTCACCAAAGCATCAGTTACACAAACATTCACTACCAACAAGACTTCCGGTTATGAATTAAACATTACTGCAGGTGACATTAAAGTCGGTGATTTAACAGATATTGTCGTAAATGTCCCTGGTGATGCTGAAGGTATTGTAATTGTTGAAATTGAAGGTAAAAACTACACTGCTGCTATTAAAGACGGTAAAGCAGTATTCAATAATCAAACTAATTTACCTGCAGGCAAATACAACATTACTGCTTACTTCGGAAATGACAAATACGCTAACAGAACTGCTACAGGCGTATTCTACATTAACAAGTTCGATGCTCCAATATCTATTGATGTTGATGATATCAAAGTAGGTGATGTTGCCTACATTAATGTAACTGCTCCTAGCGGGGATGTAACTATTGAAATCAACGGCAAATCATATGATAAGGTCAAATACGAAAATGGTGTTGCTTACTTTGAAGTTCCTGACCTGGCTTACGGCAACAAGACTATAACTGCAATCTTCAGCGGTACTGACAGTTATGTAGCTAATGCAACTACAGATAACTTCACTGTATCCAAACGTGTTTCATCAGTAAATGTCACAGCTAAACCAGCTACAGTCGGCAGCGACTTAGAAATCAATGTAACAATTCCTGAAAATGCAACAGGTTATGTAATCGTAAGTATTGGCGGAAACAACTACACAGTAAATACAACAGACGGTAACGGAACATTAATCGTTAAAGGCCTTGAAAAAGGAAGCTATCCTATTGATGTAACCTATCTTGGTGATGAACAATATCTCTCCAACATCAACTCTACTGATGTTGTAATCAGCCAGCTGCCTTCCTTAATTAATGTGACTGTTGAGGATATTACATTTGGTGATGTTGCTATAGTAAATATTACCGTATTGGATGATGCAACAGGATCTGTAACTGTTAAAGTAAATGAAACTGAAGTAACCGTTGGAATTGTTGGCGGTAAGGCAATTGCGGTTATTCCTAACCTGAAAGTCGGAAACTACTCTGTTGATGTAACATATAACGGCAATGCCAAATACATGCCAAATACAAACAGAACCACTTTCGAAGTTAAAAAGGTCAACATGACTGAAGCTGACATTACTGTTGTTGATCAAGGAAACGGTACTGTTGTAGTAATTGTTCCTGGAAATGCTACAGGAAATGTAACAATCTATGTAAACGGAACAAACTACACTGCTAATGTAACCAACGGCACAGCCGTAATCATACTTGAAAACGTAACTCCTGGAGAACACAATATCACTGTAGTCTATTCCGGTGACGGCAACTACACCAACATAACTACTAATGCTACTGTTGTCATTCCTAGATATGAAACTCCAATAGATGTCACAGCCGGAAACATATACGTCGGTGACACTGCAAACATTAAAGTTGAGCTTCCGGAAAATGCAACAGGCAGAATTACTATCGAAATCAATGGTAAAGTTTATGAACCTGTAAGCTTTGAAAATGGTGCAGCAGTCTTTGAAGTTCCGGGTCTAGCTTATGGCGATAAGACTGTTGCCGTTAAATATTATGGTGACGGTAACTACACAAGCAACTCCACAACCGCTAACTTCACTGTATCCAAACGTGTTTCATCAGTAAATGTTACTGCAGCTCCAGCAACAGTTGGAAGTGACTTAATAATCAATGTAACAATTCCTGAAAACGCAACCGGATATGTGGTCGTAAGCATAGGTGGTATTGACTTTGCTGTAAATACAACTGACGGAAACGGAACTTTAGTGCTTAAAGGATTTGAAAAAGGAGACTATCATATTGATGTAACCTATATTGGTGATGAGCAATACCTGCCTAACATCAACAGCACTGATGTAACTGTATCCAAACTTCCTTCAAGCGTAAACGTAACTGTTGAAGACATCGGTTCAGGTGTTGCAGTAATCACTGTTAAAGTATTGGATGATGCAACAGGTAACGTAACAATTAAAGTAAATGAAACTGAAGTAACAGTAGGTATTGTAGACGGAAAAGCTATTGCGGTTGTTCCTAACCTGGAAGTTGGAAACTATACTGTAAACGTAAACTATAATGGAGATAGAAAATACGATTCAAGCAGCAACGGCACAACTCTTGAAATCAAAAAGGTCAAAGTGGAATCTGATATGGTTGTAATTGACCAAGGAAACGGAACAGTTGTTGTTGTCATTGGAGACAACGCTACAGGTAACGTGACCATCAAAGTCGGTGAAAACGAATACAATGCCACTGTAATCAACGGCACTGCTGTTGTAAACATTGGAAACGAGACTCCGGGCATTCATGAAGTTGAAGTTATCTACTCCGGTGATGATGACCATAATTCAACCACTCAAAACGCTAACATTACTGTTCCTAAATACGACAGTGAAATGAACATTACTGTTGGTGAAGCTAAAGAGGGCGAACCGGTTACAATAACTGTTGAAGTGCCTCAAAACGCAACAGGCAATGTAACTGTTTACATTGACGGTAAGGAATATCCTGGAACCATAGATCAAGGTAAAGCTATTGTTACTGTTGACAGCTTAACTGCAGGCAACAAGACCGTAACAGTAGAATATCATGGTGATGACAACTACACAGCAAATTACACAATCGATACATTCTCAGTTGAACCTGCAAAAGTCATCTCAGATATTACTGTTGTTGATTTAGGAAACGGTACTGTTGTTGTGGTTGTTGGTGACAATGCTACTGGTAATGTGACAATTAAAGTCGGTGACCATGAATACAATGCTACTGTAATTAACGGTACAGCAACTGTGGAAATTGGTAATGAAACTCCGGGTATTCATGAGGTTGAAGTGATTTATTCCGGTGACGATACACATGCCAATGCCACTGAGAAAACAAACATTACATCTCCTAAGTATGATACTGAGATGAATGTCATAGTAGGTGAAGCTAAAGAAGGAGAACCTGTAATAATTACCGTTGAAGTGCCTGAAGGCGCAACCGGTGATGTGATTGTTCATGTTGGAGGTCAAAACTACACTGCAACTATTGACGCTGGTAAGGCTATTGTGCCTGTTGATAATATTTCTGCAGGCAATCATACAATTGCTGTTGAATATCTTGGTGATGACAACTATAAAGCCAATTATTCAATTTCAAATGTGTCAGTAGAACCTGCTAAGGTCATTCCTGATGTTAAAGTTATTGATCAGGGTAACGGTACTGTTGTTGTGGTTGTTGGTGACAATGCTACAGGTAATGTAACAATTAAAGTCGGTGATGATACATACAATGCTACTGTAATCAATGGTACTGCTGTTGTAACTTTAGAAAACGTTACTCCTGGAGCTCATGAAATTGAAGTTATTTATTCAGGTGATGATACCCACAATGCTACAAACACAACTGCTGAGATTGTCGCACCTAAATACGACACAGTCGTTGAAGTTGATGTAACTGCAGACAATCAGACTGCCACAATCACTGTCAAAGTTCCGGAAAATGCTACAGGCAATGTCACTGTTACTATTGACGGTCATGAATATCCTGGCACCATAAAGGACGGTCAGGCTGTAGTCACAGTTGACAATTTAACACCTGGCGATAAGACAGTAATAGTTGAATACTCCGGTGATGACAACTATGCTGCAAACTACACAATCGCTAACTTTACAATTGACGCTCCTAAAGTCGACCCAGACATAAAGGTCATAGACCAAGGAAATGGTACAATTGTAGTTGTCGTTGGAGACAATGCAACAGGTAATGTTACTGTAACTGTTGACGGTCAAAACTACACCTCTGAGGTAGTTAACGGAACTGCTGTTGTAACTTTAGATAACGTTACTCCTGGAACTCATGACATTGAAGTTATCTATTCAGGTGACGATACACATACCAATGCAACTGCAAATGCTACAATTGATGTTTCCAAACGAACAACTCCAATATCCATTGAAGTTGACAACATCAAAGTAGGAGATAAGGCAATCATCAAAGTCACAGTTGCAGACGATGCTGAAGGAAATGTCACAATTGAAATCGACGGCAGGAAATACACTGAAAATGTGGTCAATGGTGTTGCAACATTTGAAGTTGACGGTCTGATAGCAGGCAACAAATCAGTATTTGCAGTCTATAATGGTGATGAAAAATACGAAGAAAACTACACATCTGACCAATTTGATGTAGGTAAAGTTGACTCAAAACTAACAGTTTTAATCGATGATATTCATGTTGGTGAAAATGTCACAATCACCGTAACTGTTCCTGATGATGCAACAGGTCAGGTACTGATTGACATTGACGGTGTAGGATACTATGTAAATGTCACTGACGGCAGCGGAGTAATTGAAATTCCTCGTATGCCAAACGGAGAATACAACGTAACTTTAACATACACAGGTGATGACAAGTATCTCTCAAGCACAAACACATCAACATTCAAGGTATCAAAACTTGAATCATTCGTCATTCCTATTGCTGAGAATATCTATGTCGGTGACAATGAAAACATCAGACTGCTTGTGCCTGCCGATGCAACCGGAAATGTGACACTTGTCATTGACGGCGATGAATACAACTTCAACCTGAATGAAGGTTCATTGGGTGCTGTATATGTTGAAGGTGAAAAATACACTGTAGCTATCAGCGGCGGAAACGGTGAGCTTGTTATTTCAGGCCTTCCAAAAGGAGAATACACTGTAAGTGTAAGATACAATGGTGATGAAAAATACCTGCCGGCCACAAACACTACAATCTTTACAGTATCCAAACAGAACATTCCAATGGATGTTGTAGATCAAGGAAACGGAACAATTGTTGTAACTGTACCTGAAGATGCAACAGGAACCGTAACTGTTAAAGTCGACAATAAAACATACTCTGCTGAAGTTGTTGACGGTAAGGCCGTAATCACACTTGAAAACACAACTCCCGGCACACATGAAGTTAAAGTTGAATATTCAGGTGATGCCAACTATGCATCCAATTCCACTGATGCGACAGTGGACATTCCTAAATACGACACTCCAATAAGTGTTGAAGTACACGACATCAATGTAGGTGACACTGAAGTTGTAACAGTTACCGTACCTGAAGGCGCTACCGGAACTGTAACCATTGAAATAAATGGTGTAGAATACAATGAAAGCGTTTCAAACGGAAAAGCAATATTCCATGTTAAAGGTTTAGCATTCGGTGAGAAAACAGTTGCTGTTAAATACTCCGGTGACGATTCATACAATGAAAACTACACAACCGGGCAATTTACAGTTTCCAAAGTCGCTTCAACTATAAGCGCAACCGGAAAAGACATCAAGGTTGGAAAAGATGAAGTGATTTCCGTAACCGTTCCAAAAGATGCTACCGGCAGGGTACTGGTTGACATTGACGGTGTCGGATATTACGGAACAATAGTCAACGGCAAGGCCAAAGTAATCATTCCTGAACTTTATGCAGGCAAATACACTGCAAAAGTAATCTATGATGGTGATGAAAAGTACTTACCAAGCACTACAACCGTAAAATTCACAGTAAGCAAATCTCCTGCTCCAATCAGTGCATCAAGTGAAGATATCATGCAGGGTGAAGATGCTACTGTTATAGTTCATGTCCCTACTGATGCAACCGGATCTGTAACAATAACTGTCGACGGTAAAAAGTACACAACAGAAGTTGAAAACGGAAAGGCCATATTTGTAATTCCTGGACTCACCAAAGGTGACCATGATGTCACTGCGGTATACTCCGGTGATAAAAGATATGAGGCTAATGACACCAAAACCGACATTGAGGTTATATACAATGAATCTACAATAGATAAAAAAGAACCTGTTTCAGAGGATGGTGTAAGCTTAGCAAAATATCCGACTGGAAATCCATTATTACTAATGCTCTTTGCAGTAATAATTGTGGGTATGGCTAGGATTAGAAGATTTAAATAATCTTCTTTTCTTTATTTTTTATCTTAAATTTCTTACTGAAGTTACATTTCTATAATTTGCGTTTTTAACAATAAGTTTTTCAACACGTTTTGCAACTCTATCAACATCGTAGTCATTACTAATATGATCTACATTAATGTCTATATCATATACTATTGGTGTTTCTTCTTCCGTGGAAGAAGTACCCACATTTCTAATTCCTTTCATTACGTTAGAAAGAATGTCTTTTAAAGCTATGAAATTCTTTGTGTCAACCGCATTTAATACAAGTTCTGGCTTCGCGCGAGTACCATCAAGCCAAGCTGGACCAGTTTGAGTGGCAAGACCACCAGTTTTATAATAAGTGACCTCACCATTTTTTTTGCTTTTAACTCGCATGTTCGTAATATTTCCAAATAGTTTTTGTAATTCAGGTAAAATTGTTTCGCTGATTTTCTTTTTG
>NZ_JAZQIJ010000026.1:0-12589 GCF_045541095.1 Methanobrevibacter sp. | reverse complement strand
TTATATTAAGTATTAATTATAATTTTTCTTAAACTAACTACAAGGTTGGGTTAATTTTGTTTGATTCATTAAAAAAGAAATTTTCACGTACAAGTGAAAAACTGGAAGAAGAGCTTATTGAAGAAGCTGAAAAAGAGGATAACCTTAAGGAAGAGGAAGGTACCAGGTTTTCATTTTTCTCTTTCGGAAGGAAAAAGGAACAGAAAGAGGAAAAAGAGGAAGAGGATTCTAATCTGCTCCCCGAATCTGCTGACGAGCCGGAAGAAGTCGAAGATTCTGTAGATGAAATCGAAACTCCGGAAGTTGAAGCCGAACCTGTTGAAGAGGAAAGCGAAGAGGAAAAACAGGAAGAGAAAAAATCAGGTTTCTGGTCCAGATTCAGGTCAAGCGATGATTCAAAAGAAGAAACTCCAGAGGATGACGACCAGGACGAGAATATCGCCGAAGAAGTCGCCGAAGTTCCTGATGAAATTGAAGAAGAGGAAGTTGAAGAGGAAAAAGAAGAGAAAAAATCTCACTTCTGGAGCAGAAACAAAGATAAAAAAGATATTTCTGCAGACGGTGAGGCAAAAGGAGGAATATTCTCCTTTGTCCGTGAAAAAACCATTCAGGAAAAACATGTGGAAGACATTCTCTTCGAACTCGAAATGGAACTTCTTCAGGGTGATGTGGCCATGGAGGTTGCAACTGAAGTTGTTGAAAACGTTAAGGATAATCTTGTCGGTAAAAAAATTAAAAGAAGCAATGACATTACCGAATACACTTACAATGCATTAAGGGATTCCGTTGCAGAAATTATTGATATTCCTGGTAAATCAATGACTGAAATGATTGAAGAGAAGAATGCGCAGGGGGAACCTTTGGTTGTAATGTTTGTTGGTATCAACGGTACCGGAAAAACCACAACCATAGGAAAATTAGCCAATTATTATCTTAAAAAAGGCTACACTCCTGTAATTGCCGCTTCAGATACTTTCAGGGCAGGGGCTATTGAACAGGTGACCTATCATGCTGACAATGTCGGTGTTAAAATCATCAAGCACCAGAAGGGTTCAGACCCTGCGGCAGTTGCATTTGATGCTGTTGAACATGCAAAAGCCCAAGGCAAGGAACTGGTTTTAATTGATACTGCAGGAAGGATGCAGACCAATACAAACCTTATGGATGAGATGAAAAAGATCAAAAGGGTTTCAAAACCTGATTTAGTCATTTTCGTTGGTGATGCGCTTACCGGTAATGATGCAACCGAACAGGCCAAAAAATTCAATGACGCAATCGACATTGACGGTGTAATACTCACCAAGGCCGATGCCGACAGTAAAGGTGGAGCTTCACTTTCAATAGGTTATGTAATCAAAAAACCAATCATGTTTTTAGGTGTTGGCCAGGGATATGACGACATAATGGAATATGATGCAGATTGGATGTTAAATCAATTATTCAGTGATGATGAGGAGGTTTTAGAGCTGGCAGAATAATTGGGCCGGCTCATGATTTTTTTTATTGCAATACTATATCTTTATTGTGATAAACGATACATATGTCTAATTCAATAAATTATATTTACAATTCAATTCAATAATTCTTAAAAATGGGGTGTTAAAATTAAATACAAATCGGTATTAATCGTTTGCATATTTTTAACTGCATTTTTATGCTTAAATGCAGTTTGTGCAAGTGATAATAACCAAACTAATGAAATTACTACGATTGAAAATCAGGAAACATATTCACAAACAATCAATCAGGAAAATATTGAATTAAACGCAGTTGATGATGAAAATAACAGTGCACTTTCAGCAGATGATGCGGGTCTCCTCGCAGGATCCGGTGAAAAAAGCGTAATTGAAACTTCATCAAAAGAATCTGCTCCAACTGTTTTTGTAAAGAATTCTAATTTTAATATTCAAATTTTGGATGGAGACGGCAATCCTATTAAAAACAAGACCGTTTCAGTCAAGTTTAATGATAAAGTGACAAAATTAACAACAAATGCAAGGGGTTTTGTTTTTTACAAGTTAGGTACTGTCGGAACATATACATTGACTTACAGCTTTAAAGCCGATGGTTATGCTCCAATTAAAGTTTCTAAAAAGATTTCTGTTGTCTCAAATACCGTTTCCAAACTTAAAGGCTCAAATTATGTTGCATATGTGGGGGTTAAAAATCCTTTCACAGTAACCCTGACCACTGGCGGTGTCAATCTTCCTAATCAAAAGGTGGTCTTTACTTTCAAGGGTAAAAAATATACAAAAACCACCAACTCAAAAGGTGTTGCAACATTGAACATTAATACGGCCAAAAAAGGAACTTACACAGTCAAATATTCTTTTAAAGCCGTAAAAAATGCAAAATCCGCAAGCGGAAAAGCAAAGATAACAGTCAAGAAGGGAATGCCAACAAGTATTACAAACCAGAAAATCTATGTTTACAGGCCTAATGTCGTCACTCCTTTTGTCATAAAATACAGGGATGCCCGTGGTGACCCGATTGCAAGTAAAACAATTGAATTTACAATCAACAAGAAAACATATAAGGTAAAAACAGACAGTAAAGGTCTAGCACAAGTCAAGATTAAACAGAAAAGAGGTTCATACACTCTCAAGGTCAGGTCATACAACACGGCGGCATATAAAGGAGTAACCAATACATATTCCATAAGGGTCATTCCTGAACACGTCAACTATGACAATTACGGATTCTGGCTTTTCGGAGGGGATATGAAAAACGTTAATCTGAAAACAATGGCCAAAAATGGTATAAACCATATTTTCCTGAATTTCTATGCTGTTGACCTGTACGGAAAGAGTGGTGTTTCCAGCTTTGCAAAAGAAGCAAGTTCATTGGGCATTAAAGTCCATATATGGATGCAGGTATTTTACAGAAACGGGGGATGGGTTTCTCCTGTAAACAATGATGGAAGCTATAAGTACAGTCTGTTCAATACAATAATAAAAGAAGCGAAGGACTATGCCAAAATCGATGGTATCAGTGGAATTCATCTGGATTATTTAAGGTTCCCTGGAACCGCACACAAGCATACAAACGGTATGAAGGCAGTAAATTACTTCACAAAAAAGATTTGCAATGAACTGCATGCAATGAATTCAAAGCTCATAGTTTCTGCTGCAGTAATGCCTGAACCGTCCAGCATGAAATATTATTATGGCCAGGATATTGCCACAATAAGCCAGTATCTGGATGTTATTGTTCCTATGGTTTATAAAGGAAATTATAATCAGGGAACATCCTGGATCAAATCAGTAACTTCAACATTTGTTGGCCAGTCCAAGGGTGCTGATATATGGACGGGACTTCAGTCATATTACTCAGACAGTTACGTTAAAAAATTACCTGCTTCATCATTGAGACATGATGCCGTTTACGGAATATCCGGTGGGGCTACAGGTATAATACTTTTCAGATATTCATTATTCAACATATTTGACTTTGCAACATTATGAGGTGGAAAATGAAAAAGATATTTATATTTCTAATATTGGCATTAGCGATTATTTCAATTTCAGCGGTATCTGCCGGTGACAACATCACGGATGGGGGCGATGTTGTTTTAATGGAGAAAAATAGCGTTGATGTAATTCAAGAGGGAAATGAAAGTTCTTGCGGTGAAGATGATTCTGATGAGGAAGTTTCACCTGAAGAGTCAACAATCAAGGCCGGTGCAACAACAGGTTACGAGAAGTTTTCAACCAAATTTACCGTAACTCTCACAAGCAATGACACTGCACTTGCATCCAAACCGGTTTTCATAAAAATCAATGATGTTACCTACAATAGGGTTACAGACCAACAGGGTCAGGCCAGCGTAAGCGTAAAACTCCCAAAGGGGACCTATGTGGCCTCATTCGGATATGGTGGTGATAACATGACAGCTCCTTCAAACGGAACTGCAAAAATTACCGTTAAAAGTCCTATAAAAACCAAATTCCAGATTGTTGATAAATATGTCAACTACAGGCAGGGATTGAAATCTGTTTTCCAGGTTCGCCTTTTGACAACTGGGGGCAGTGCTGTTAAAAATCAGGCGGTCACCATCAAGGCCGGCGGAAAAACATATTCCACAAAGACCAATTCAAGGGGATATGCAACTGTTTTTTTAAGTCTTAAAAAGGGAACTAGAAAAGTAACCTATTCATTCAAGTCCTCCAATCCGTATCTTTCATCAAGCGGTTCTACAAAGCTTAAGGTCAAAGGTTCAATAGGTAAGGGTAATGGATACTGGTTGTGGCCGGAGCACATGAAGAAAGTAAGCTTCAAAACTCTTAAAAAGACAGGAACAAAACATATTTTCCTGCAGGCTTCAGCATTCAACTACTACGGCAAATCAGGTGTAACATCATGGATTGCAAAGGCCAAAAAATACGGAATCAAGGTTCACATTTGGATGCAGATATTCTACAACGGCAAATGGATCAAGCCTGTAAATAAGGACGGATCTTTAAAATACAGTTACATGAACAAAAAGGTTACTCAGGCTAAGAAATATGCTAAAATCAGGGGTGTTGCCGGAATTCACTTTGATTATGTAAGATTTGGAGGTACTGCCTATAATTATGAGACTTCTACAAAGGCAATTAATTACTTCATCAAAAAAGCATGTGTGGAAGTTAGAAAGGTGTCTCCTAACTGCATACTTTCCGCATCAGTCATGCCTGAACCTGGTATGGTGGATTATTACTATGGTCAGAATGTCGAGTACATGAGCAAATACCTGGATGTCATCACTCCGATGGCATATAAGGGCAACTACGGCAAGAATACTGAATGGATTACTTATGTAACAGCAGCATTCAAGCTGGAATCAAACGGTGCTCAAATATGGACTGGGCTTCAGACATACAAGTCAGACACCAATCCTGCAAAGCTGACTTCATCCACTCTTTTAAAGGATGCCAAGGCCGCAATGAGCGGTGGTGCAAAAGGAGTTGTCCTGTTTAGGATAGGTTTGACTAAATATTTAAATTTCAATAAGGTTTAAACCTTATTAACTTATTTTTTTTAATATTTTCTTTTAGACAGCGCTTTTAATCTTTTCTTTTCAATGTTTTTCTTTTTATCGGAGTGGTATTGTCTGTTCTGGCGACTGGTTGTTGTTTCGTTGTTTCTCATGACTGTCAGAAGGTCAATTGAATTTCCGCTGCAGGCCATAACCACTCTGATTTCCTTATAGTCCTTTGATTGCGGAGCCTTAAATACTGCAGCATATTTTTCCCTTTCGATGTGTTCCCAGCTTATAGGCTCTTCATTCATCAGGCAGTCAACTACATATTGCCTTGTAAGGCCGTTTTCATCAAGCCTTTCTATGAAATGACGATTTTCAAAGCACCAGTTTATTGATGATGTATCGCCCATTATAAATTTATCAAAAACATTCATGTCAAACCACTTACCATTATCAAGTTTAATCTTCACAGTTCTTATATTTTTGTTTTTCAGGTGTTTATGAATTATTTTCAGTTATTTTCTGACATTTTTTTTAAATTTGATAATCATTTTTAAAAATATTTTTGTTTTTTGAAATATTTTCATAATTATTAATCAATAAAATAAGTATGATGTTTTATACATAATGTAAATATTATTATACACCTTTTAATAAAAAGTTTATTATGAGTCAACAAACACAATGGGATTCATCATTAGCATTCATTTTTGCTATGATTGGAGCCGCTGTTGGGTTAGGTAACATATGGCGTTTTAGTTATGTACTGTATTCTAATGGTGGGGGATCATTTTTCATTCCATACTTTATAGCAATTGCTATTATGGGAGTTCCATTTTTAATATTGGAATATGGTGTAGGATTCAGTTTCAAGGAATCGTTTTCAAAGATATTGAGAAAAATCAAGCCGCAATTTGAAATCATTGCCTGGATACTGGTTCTTTTCGTTTTTATAGTAACAATTTATTATATGGTTATATTGAGCTGGGACTTGGTTTACCTTTTAAGCAGTTTCACATTCAACTGGGGAACTGACACTGCTGCTTACTTCACTCAGAGTGTCGGAGGAAGTTCCAACTTGTCAAACGCCAGTTTTTTAATCATTCCAACAACAATCGGTGTTATTCTTTTATGGGTTGTCCTGTGGTTCATATCTCATAGGGATGTTGATAAGGGAATTGGAAAGGTTTCAAAAATTCTCATTCCTGCTTTGTTTTTGATAATGGGTATAATCATCGTTTACGCGTTGACTTTGCCTGGTGCAGGCATAGGTGTCAATGCGTTGCTTTCACCGGACTGGTCAATGCTTGGAAATGTTAATATCTGGCTTGCAGCATTTGCTCAAATCATCTTCTCACTGAGTATGGGTCAGGCAATCGCCCTTACCTATGCAAGCTATCTGCCAGAAAACTCCAAGCTGATTGATAACGTTCTTATTGTAGTTGCATCCAACTCCGCATTTGAAATCTGTACTGCATTTGGAGTATTTGCAATACTGGGTTACATGTCAGTAACAGCTGGAACACCAATAGTTCAGCTTGTCACTGAAGGTACAGGTCTGGTATTCATAGTATTTCCAATGATTTTCAATATTATGGGTCCTGTCGGACGTGTTTTAGCCCCATTACTGTTCCTGGCTATTCTTTTCGCAGGAATTACATCTGCTTTAGGATTTTTCGAACCGATGCTTAATTCAACATCCACAAAACTTGGATGGTCCCGTAAAAAGACCGCAACAGTTCTCGCCATTGTCGGATGTGCATTTTCCATACCTTTAACCTGCGGAATCAGCAGTTATGTTGTAGGGGTTATCGATACATTTGTAAACGAGTTTGGAATTTTGCTTTTAATAGGTATTCAGTGCATAATATTTGCATGGTTCTACGGAGTCGAACACTTCCTTCCTGCATTGAATGAAACCTCAACATTCAAAGTGGGAACAATATGGACTTTTGTAATCAAATACCTGCTTCCTGTTGTGTTGATCGTCATGTGGGCAATTGGAATTGTACAGCTATTTTCAACCGCAAAGCCGTTTGAAATAACAATGGATATAATTATCATCATTGCGGTGCTGGTTGTTTCAATTGTTCTGACAAAAATCAAACCTTCTGGAGATAGCTAGCCTATCTTCATTATCTTTTATTTTTTCCCAGATTTTTTCCCTATCAAATAATTGATTTTAGATAGAATTTAATTAATTAATTTCATAAAAATAGTAGAATTATTGATGGGAATTATTATTATTTTAAAACATTATTCATTTTTCAAAAAAAAGTTTCATCTCAGCTATATCAAAAAATTAATAAAGATAATTTATTAAAAAAATAAATTATCAGTAGTATCCGTTAACCATTCTGACTTCCTGATATGTGGCATACATTGCATAAATCCAGAATACGATTCCTATTAAACTGAATATCATGTGTACCCAAACGCCTAAAACATTTAGTATTACACCTATTATAAAAAAGGTAAGCGCTTTTCTAATGTTGCCTGCATATGCGATTCCAAGACCGGTAAACAGAAATGATATTATCAATGCAATTATCATGTTTTTCTGAGCCATTGTATTGCCTCCATTAATTTTTTAAAAAACAAATCGCTATTTAAATATTTTATTTATGAAGTATTAATACTTTGCATATGGAGACATTTTCAAAAACAAGTATTGAATTCTAATTGGTGTAGGTTAACTGGCAGTTAAGTTGATCTTGGGCGAACCCAAGAAAAACTTAAACTAAAAAAATTTTTTAGTATAACACGGGAAAGTGTTATATCATATATTCTTTTTTGGATATTATTTAAACATTTACTTATTTTTACATGCCTAAATTTAATTTAAGTAAAGTATATTTAATAAATAGTTTTATAATATTTAATATGAAGTTCAAATTTCTAATGGTGATTGTATTTGCTATTGTTTTCATCGGTTTGGTTCATGCGGAAAGCTTCACTGCACAGCAAGGGACATTTGCATATAAGGAAGTTGAAAACTACACACTGAACGGATTCAATTTCACTATTCCTGTGGAATATGATTTGGCTTATGAAAACGACACTCACATGTTTTTCGATGGCAATAATAATACGTTAAATATCAGTGTAATTAAAAACGGAAAAATAAAAGAAGTCAACTCCACTAAAAATATCACCGCCTCAGATACGATGTTTGGCTCTGTTGACGGCTATCTGGTAGATAGAAACGGAAGCTATACATTCTCATATATGGAAGGTGAAAAACTCATTTCAATATCATCCAGGGACATGACACTGATGATTGGTGTAATCGGAAAGGACTAGTCCTTACATGACTTCAATTTCCTCAAGCAATTCCGGGTTATTAGTATATATGCTGCATAATTTGTTGTCTTCCACGAAACTGAATTCGTAAACGCCTCCGGTATTGTCGTATTTGCCGTCATAGCCCATCATGTTTTTATCTTTACCGTCAAGATCATTTAAAACGTCTGTTTCGTTGATATCATATTTTTCTGAATATATAACGTCAATTTGAATATAGTCGTCTGATTTGTTCCAAACTTTTGAACTGGTGTGGATTCCGTACTGTTCCGTATCTATTTCAGAGTCCGGATCGAGTATGAAATCTTCAGGTATGTTAAATCCGATTGTGTCTACCTCGACGTTTTGACCTCCGATAGGGCTTAGAGAAGTTATTGCTATAAGACTGAATGCAGTTATTATGATGATTACTGTTGCAATCAGGATTGGTGTTTTGTGCTTTTCGAGAACGCTTTGCCTAACTGGCTGCGGAGCTTTTATTTGTGCGCCGCAGTGTCTGCAGAAATTTTCATCATAGTCAATTTTTTCTCCGCAGTTGGGACAGAATTTATGAGTGTGTTTTCGTTTGTGTTCCACTTCCCGTCCGCAATCAGGGCAAAATTGAGCGTTTTCATTCAGTGGGGCACCGCAATTTTTACAATATTTTTCCATAAGTTTACCTCTAAATGAATATTGGTGCTAAAAGGTTTATAATCTTTTTATATTGAAAAATATTTTTTACATCGTGTTTAAAAATAGAATATGACTATTTGATTTTCTTTAAAATCTCTTCACCGTCTTCAGTCAATCGATAAATCCTTCCTTTTCTGTATTCCTCGTTGATGCATTCAACAAGATTTAATTTTTTAAAGTCGCCCAGAATTTTTGATACGTGAGCTGTTTTAATTCCGATTTCAGTCCCGATATTTGATGGTGTTTTAACTGTTCCCTGCAATGCTTTCAGGGTATTTTGTCTATGTGGAGAATTATTTATAAATGCTAATTTTTTTTCATCATCCATCATGTAACCTCTATCGAATATTATTTTTTTAATGTTATTTAATTATTTTGTTATTGTTTTGTGTTATTTGATGGGTGTAAAGTGTTGCTTTATTGTGTAATTTAAAATAAAAAAGTATAGTGGGATTTTTGTATCTCACTATTTGATCGTCAGTTTTGCTTTTTGGCTTGTGGCAGGTAGTGATGACCAGCGAAGCTTATTGATGCTGTGAATTTTCCTGCGTTGGAAAATTCACTTTTTTTAGATTAGTTATGCTGCAAACTTTTAATGTAGGAATGCCATACAAGGTTGTCCAGCTTGTGGTTTTGTGCGGCTACAATCCACTGTTCAATCAGTTTGAAATTCTCGCCGATGAAATGGTCAATCATGACTAGTGCTGCAGATTTCGTAAGCATATGGAGGACCATATCTTCAAATGGTATAAATCCGGCACCGAATAGTGTAGATAGTTTTTCACCAATATTGACAGCTGAAATTCCATCATTGATACCGTCCATAAGTCTTTTTGTAAAGGTACTGTAGTCCTGATGGTCAACGGAATATACAAATCCATTGATGAGGCCGCCAATGGCACCTGTTGCAGTTCCGACAAGCATGTTAATCGCATGTGCACATGCCACTCCTGCGGCAGTGATTCCCCAGCTTACTCCTGCAGTAATGATGGTTGTTCCTGCAAGGATTGCGGTTTCTATCAATTCCTGTTTCCATGCTGCCATTGGGAAGTGGTCAACCACTTTAGGATATGCGCCTGTGGCTATAATCTGTGCGGATGCCTCGTTGTTGTAGATGTCCACAAGGGAGTTGCCGCTGTATCCCTTATTGTTTGTGAAATTGCTGATGTATACTACCAATGTTCCTTTGTTGTTGTAAATCGCATCCATCCTGTAGTTTCCAGGAGTCACGTTTAGCCTCATAATCGCATTACTTTCAGTAATGTTGCTTATGAATGTCTTATCTCCTATTTTGAATGTGACTGTCTGATTGTTTATTGTCCTGTTGGTTCCATCGTTCAGTTTCAGGATAAACAGGTCGTTGATGTTGAATGTTGTGCTTTTAGGAAGCACTGTCAATTGGTTTGTGAAAAATTCATTTGTAACCTTGTTTATAGATTTGATGGAATAGACTCCAGGCAGGAAGTTGATAACGTCCTCCAGTAATGCCTGACCTTCTCCAATTATCTCTTTGACGTATGTTTCACCGTTAACCTGGAATGTGACTTGGCTTCCTTCTACTAAAAAGGTGCCGTTTGCATTCCTGAATATTGCTGAGAAGAATTTGTAGTCTCCATAGGTTTTTACAAGGTCTTTTCCATAAACACTTGATTTTTGAACTATTATGTCATAGGTAACATTCTGTGAATCGATTTTTGCACTTACTGTTTGAGCTCCTCCGTCTTCAGGTATGTAGCTGAATTTTACCTGATTGTCGGAGATGAGCTTGCCTTCAAACTCCCCTTCTTTGTTGGAAGCTACTGTCATGTTATCGAATACGTATGATGGAACTGCATCACTGAATTTAACCTGTAAATCAACCGGTAAACTGGCATATCCTGTTGCTTCTCCGGTCAATGTCATTTTCAAAGGATTGGAATCTGAATGGTCAGTGTTTTTTCCAACGGTATGATATTCTTTTAGCTTGTTGTCAAATGAAGGGTTGTTTGTTCCCCACCAGTTATGATTGATTGATTTATATTCTCCGGAATTGAAAACGTCGTGGCCTTCGGTTCCTGCCTTATTTGATAGGAATGCATTGTTGTTTATATACATTGAAGTTGATTTGGAATCGGTATATATTGCTCCTCCTCTTTCGTTACAGTAATTGGATTTGAAATAGCTTTTTTCAAGGGTTATTGTACATTTGTTGTTGACATATACTGCTCCACCTTCTTTAGCATGATTGGATTCAAAGTAGGAAGATTTAATGTGACCAAGTAAATTTGCATATATTGCTCCGCCGTAGTTTTCGGCCCAGTTGCCTGTGAAGCGGCAGTATTCAATAAACAATGTATCTTTTGCACGTATAGCTCCTCCGTAACGTTTTTCTTTTCCTCCGCTTGCATAATTGTTTGTATAATTACGAATGGTTAAAAATTTTTTACTTCTACTGCAATTTTGATTTAAAATTGTTATTTTTACTTAAAATTGTTTTTTTGACTTTTATTTAATAAAAGATAAGATTTAAATAGTATTTAGACTATATTAGGAAATATGGCAATAAGAAATGAAATTTCAAATCAGAATTATCGTCAATATAATGATTATTATTTCAAAAGTGTTCTCAAACAGCGGGCCAATGGTCTATTGAAATTTGTTGACATACCATATAAGATCAATCGAATGTTGATATCTGAATTTACAAATTTAGGTCCGAATATTTCGAGACTGGATTTTGTTGGTGAAGCATATTTTAAAAATCAGACTGTAAGTCTGATATTGGAGTGCCAGACTAATTTGCCTACTGATGAGGATATCAAAAGATTCTTTCAATATGTGTCATCTATGAGGATTTTCAAAAACAATCATGTTGAATTATACATTCTGTGCACTAAAAAGATCAACGATTCTAAAAAGGAATTTGTAATTAAAGAGGGTTGCACTTATATCATGAACATGATTTCACTTAAAGATTTCAAGGCCAAAGATATATTTAATAATATTGAAGACAAATTAAAAAATAAGAAAAAAATCACAGATGAGGATATTGCAGCGCTGCAGCTAATTCTCTATACTGATTTTAATGGGTCAAAACTCGATATTTTGAATAGGGCACGTGAACAACTTGAAAAAATTTCTGAATGCATGGCTTTTGATATAAATGAAAAGAGTGCAATAATCTATTTGTTTGACACATTAAGTGCAAATATGTTGGATAGTGAAGAACATAAGAAATATATGGAGAAAAATAATATGTTAGTTAATCCAAGAGAAAGATACTTTAAAAATCAAGGTATTGAGCAAGGTATTGAGCAAGGTATTGAGCAGGGAATTGAGCAAGGTAAACTTGAAGTTGCTAAAAAAATGCTTGATGATGGAGATTCAATTGAAAAAATCGCTGAGATTACTGGGTTATCCAAAGAAAAAATTTTAAAATCAATAGAGTCTGTTTGACTATTCCTTTTTTTAGTAATGCTTTGCATTCATAACACATGTATGAACTTTTAAATTTAAATTAATGCATTAAATTCCAGTATTATGGTGATAATCACCATATTTTTACCAGAATTTTAATTTGAAAAATTTTTGCATTAATTAATGGAGAAATAATTCTTATATCTCTATCGGTTTCGATGAAATATAAGATTAGGTTTGTCTGTAAGATAACTC
>NZ_JAZQIJ010000025.1:0-5898 GCF_045541095.1 Methanobrevibacter sp. | reverse complement strand
ATATTATTAATTGTAAATATGAATAAAGTCCATTTATTTAAAAACAAAACATATTCAGAGTTTAATGATATAAAATCAATTTTTATTTCATTTAAACAGTGAAAAAATACATTCTTTAATTTTATGGGTACTCTATGTATAAAATATCAGTAATAATCCCTATTTATAATGTTGGAAATTATCTCAAAAGTTGCTTAGATAGCGTATGTAATCAATCATTAACTGATATTGAAATCATTTGTATTAACGACGGATCAACTGACAATTCACTGGACATTTTAATTGAATATGAAAAAACAGATTCTAGAATAAAAGTCATTACTAAAGAAAATGAAGGTCAAGCAGCTGCTAGAAATCTTGGAATTAAGGAGTCTAAAGGAGAATATATTGCATTTGTAGATTCAGATGATTTTATTGAACCTACAATGTTTGAAAAATTATACACCAAAGCTAAAGAAGATAATCTCGACATCAATATGTGTAAAATTGCAACTTATGATAACCAAACACATGAAATAAAGGATAATGTCTGGTATTATATGCTGGGCGTTTTTAGAGATTTTGATAAAGATATCTTTTCCCATGAAGACACCAAAGAGTTTACCTGCAATATTGCAGTTACACCATACAATAAACTATATAAAACTTCTCTTTTAAAAGAAAACAACATATATTTCCCCGAAGGCCTTATTTTTGAAGATGAAAAATTCTTTTTTGACACGTATCTCAGAGCCAAAAGAATTTCAATAGTTGATGAATTTCTTTACTACTACAGAGTCAACAGGAAAGGGTCAACCATTGACATTAGCAAGGAAAATGACTATACAGACATTATTGAAATCTCAAAACAAATCAGAGAAACCTTTAGAGAAACTAACAACTATGAAGATTATAAATTCTTATTAACAAACAGACTTATTCATCTACAATTAGCCCGATTCACACAGACTTCTCCAAAATATAAAGAAAAATTCTTCAATTTGATGAAAGAAGATTTAAATGAAGTTCTAAATGACATGGAAATAAAAGAAAACTTGGAAAATGATGTTAAATTCAGAGTCTCGAAAATTCTTAAAGCGAAAAATTATGAAGATTTTCAAAAATTAGATGAAACCAAATTGTTTTCTGTTGTTATTGCATGTTATAACACTGCAAAATACTTGGATGAATGCATTAACTCAATTATTGGACAAAGCTTTTCATTTGGAAGCAATATACAACTGATTTTAGTAGACGATGGAAGTACAGACAATACTCGAGAAATCTGTTTAAAATATCAAAATCAATATCCTGACAACATTCTCTACTTATACCAAGAAAATAAAGGACAGGGAGCTGCAAGAAACTTGGGTTTAGAATATGCAAATGGAAAATATATTAATTTCCTTGACAGTGACGATAAATTCAGCGGAAACACTTTTTATAAAGTTTATGAATTTTTTGAAAAACATTACGATGAAATTGATTTTGTTTCAACAAGAATGTTTTTCTTTGACAAATATGAAGGACCGCACCCCCTAAATTACAAATTTGAAGAAGAAAAAGTTATTGATTTGAATGAAAACTGGGATTATCCCCAATTGTCTGCTTCTTCAGCATTTTTTAAAAGAGAATTGTTTGAACATTACAGGTTCCCAGAAACTTTAGTTAACTCAGAAGACACATTAATGATTAATGAAATGCTTTTGGAAAATCCGAAATACGGAGCGGTAACAGAAGCGATTTACTGGTATCGAAGAAGAAGTGATGAATCGTCAACAATCGATTCATCATCACAAAAAAAGGAATTTTACATCAATAGATTGAATAATTATTTTAAAGCGCTGATTGATGTATCCATTGAAAAATATGGTCATGTTGTAAAATTTATCCAATATCTGATTGTTTATGATATCCAGTGGATGTTTAGTGTTGGAGACATTTCAAAAATATTAACAACAGATGAAATTAAAGAAGTTTACCTACATATCCAAGATATTTTATCTTACTTAAATGATGACATCATACTATCTTTAAGAAATGACAAATTAAACATCAGACATCACATGTTAGCTACAAAATACGCAGTCATTAATGTTGATTTAAATGGAGTTGTAAACTATGAAAATATTGTACCAAAATTCAATGGTGAATTTGCAGGTATTTATTCAAGTGATGTTTTAGTAGACAGACTCGATGAACATAAAATCTGGCTGGACATTATTGAGATAAAACAAAATACATTATTTATTTCAGGATTTTTAATGTCATTTTTTAGTGATGATACAATAGAAATTGAAATAGCTAAAAATAATCAGATATTTACAGCCAAACAAGTTAATTATAAAAATTCCTCTAAAAAGTTCCTAGGATGCAGTTTAGAATCACAGTATAATTTTGATGCTGAAATTCCTCTTGAAGATAATGAAAACTCAACAGTAAAAATTCTTGCAAGATTTACAGGTGAAAATTCAAATGAAAACACAGTATGGAGTTTAGCAATTGATTTTTCAAATAACGCAAGATTATCTAATTTAAGCAATTACAGCATATCCGACAAACATTTTCTTAAATTTAAAGATAACAAATTTCATATATCCAAATACAATTATTTAAAAATGATTAAATCCGAGATCCCAATTTTACTTAGAGTTTTTAAAAGAAAAGAATCATTTTACACATCAATTCTGGCGTTTAGAATAATCTATCTATTATTATATCCATTTAACAAAAACAGAAGAATCTGGATTTTTATGGACCGAAGAGAACATGGGGACGATAATGCAGAGCACCTCTACAGGTATGCAATATCTCAAAATGACAATATCAAAAAATTCTTTACAGTTAACGAAAATTCTCCCGATTTTAAAAGACTGCAGAATCTTAAAAACGTGATTCCATTTTATTCATTTAAACAAAGAATAATGTATTTATTTGCAGAAAAAATCATCTCGTCACACCCCGATGAAAACATTCTTAATCCGTTTTTTGATAAAAACGAAACATCATATGCGGGATTAATCAATTCAGATAAAATTTTCCTGCAGCATGGAGTGACAAAAGACAATGTTTCCAGCTGGCTTCACAAATCAGATAAGAATTTAAGTTTAATTACAACCGTATCTGACGCTGAAAAAGCATCCTTTTTGGATGAAGGATATAATTATGATGAAAAAATTATTCAAACATTAGGTTTTGCGAGATTCGACAATCTTGAAACTAAAGAGAAATTATCCAAACAGATTGTAATTATGCCCTCATGGAGAGAAAATCTTTATGATATGACTCCAAACTACATTCAAAATTCCGAATACTTCAAACATATCAATGCATTAATCAACAATGAGAAATTAATTTCAATATGTAAAAAATCTGATTACAAAATTATTTTCAAACCACATCCTCTGGTTTATGAGTTTATAGACCTGTTCGATACAAATGAATATGTCATTATTGATGAAAACACAACATATCAGGAGCTATTCAAAAATTCTGATTTATTAATAACCGATTACTCTTCAGTGGCTTTCGATTTCACATATATGAAAAAGCCGGTTATTTATTACCAATATGACAAAGATTATAATTTTGAAGAAGGTTATTTCAAATACAAAAGTATGGGCTTTGGAGAAGTCATCGAAACTGAAGATGACCTGATTGGGCTTATCGAAGAATATCTCAAAAACGATTGTGAGATGAAAGAAGTTTATAAAAACAGAGTAGATAGCTTTTATAAATATAATGACAAAAATAATTGTAAGCGAATTTATGATTATATCTTAAATATGAAATATTAAATGAGGAGTATTATGAGCTTTAGAGAAAAAATTTTATCTAAAAGTAATAGTTTTAATTATTATAAACAGCAAAATGAAGAGTTACTTAATGAAAACAAGTCTCTAAAAAAAGAATTAAGAACCTTAAAAAAAGAATTATTCCTCATTAAAACCGATGAGAAAAATGTTTTGAAAAACGAATATGACAATATAAAGCATGCCACCAGCTTCTGCAGCTGGGATTTCATTGAATTTTACCTGACTGACGATTACGAGGATAAACTAAAAGAAGTTACAAAATTATTGCCATCATATGCAAAAAAAATATTCAAATGGTACCTGCTCAGGTCAATGACAACAAGCATGATTAGAAGAGACAGCCTATATTTCAACTATGAATTGGAAAATCAGAAGAAATTTACAGATTTTAAATCAAATAATGCTTCACGAAATGAAATAGCCGGATTTAAATTTGAAGGAGATTATAATCTGCACTCTTTTGTTGATTTGGGATTGTCCGAAAAAGATTTGGAATACATTAAAAACAAGGACATTATTGATGCAGGGGCGTTTACAGGAGATACCAGCCTGCCGTTATCAAAAGTAACTAACAAAAACATTTACGCTTTTGAACCGTTTGAAGATTCATTTAAATTATTGAAAAAAAATATTGAAAGCAACAATATTGAAAATATCATCGCAGTGAATAAGTCTTTAGGAAACATTAACGGAGAGAGAACTTTATTTTTGTCTGGAAAGAATATTCAAGGAATTACCAGTGATGCAGACATCAGAGAGTATGATACTGAAATTAAAGTTCAGGAAACAACAATCGACCAGTTTGTGGAAGAAAATAACCTCAATGTGGGATATATTACCGTTGATGTTGAAGGTGCGGAAATGGATCTGCTAAAAGGAGCGGTAAATACCATCAAAACCCAAAAACCGATTTTATTCATCAGCATTTATCATAAAGTCTCAGATTATTTTGACATTATTCCATGGGTTGCAAATTTGGATGTAGGATATGAATTCAATGTGCTTAAAGAAAATCCCTGGACGTTTCTGGCAGATACAATGGTGCAATGCAGATTAAAATATGATTAAATGGAGGAATTGTTTGAGTGACTATAAATTATCAATTATTGTACCCACATATAATTTAGAAAACGAAATTGATAAAACTTTCAAGTCCATTAAATCACAAAGCATTGGCTTTGAAAATATTGAAGTAATCTTCATAGATGATAATTCCACTGATGATACTTTAAACATCCTGAATGGATATGCAAATGAATATAATAACATTACAGTAATTTCAACCGATAAAAATAGCGGTTACGGCGGAAAGCCTCGAAATATGGGTTTGAAACATTCAACATCAGATTACATTTTATTTTTGGATGGTGATGACCAACTACTGATTAATGCATGTGAAGTGTTATATGACAAAATAGTCTATTCCTATGCAGACATTGTTATTGGAGGTCAGATTAATGTCTTTGAAGAGGGTGTGATGGAGCATAATCCTCCAATTTTGTCAGATAAAGAAGAAAACTTTTTTAAAAATGTAAAAAACCACAAATTGCTTTCAATGCGACCTGCAATTTCTGCAAAATTATTTAAAAAATCATTACTCGCAAATAACAACATAACATTTCCCGAAGGAATTCCTGGTGAAGATTTGGTATTCCTGCTTGAAGCAATGCTCAACTCAAAAAGCATCATAACATTGACCAACAGGTATATTTACTACAGAAACTTGGATGGAAGTTCAACCACTCTAAACTTAACTGAAAAATATTTTTATGGTTTGATTAATGCTTATTTAAAAGTTAGTGACCTACTGGAAAAATATAACGTTCCAAATAACATCCAAGAGGTTGTGTTTCACAGTCACCTTAATTTTTTAGGAGAAAGAGCCATATATGTTAAGTTTTTTAGTGAAAATGATGATATTAACCTGGAGAAAATATTTAATTCAGATGAATTTAACAGATTATCTGAAAAAGACATTTTTAAATCAAACAAAAACTTTTCATATTATTTTGAGAATATGAAAAACGGAGAATATAATAATCGAGAAGTACTAAAAACTATTTATAATGATTTTGATTTTGACTCACAGATAATTACAGATTTA
>NZ_JAZQIJ010000024.1:0-8472 GCF_045541095.1 Methanobrevibacter sp. | reverse complement strand
AATTTTTTAAGTACTCCCTACAATTAATTGTATAATATAAACCTAATTTAGAAATTATTATATTATGAATTAAACACAAATATATATCAACAATTAATCAGAGGGGTTAAAAAATGAAAGAAATAATATTGCCATTAATTTTGATAATGTCAATTTTATTATCTGTGGGGATAGTATCTGCTAGTGAAAATGCTACAATTGATAGCGACACACTAACAGTTAAGGAAGATAATAATATTGCAATTGAAAACGAAGCTGCAAACAATCAAGAAATCATTGCTGAAGGCCAAATAATTACATCAGACAATTCAATTACGGAAAATGAAGAAGAACAGGACGATACCAAAGTAACAATTATGGCAGGTTCCTTAAAAAAGGATAAAATTAAAGTAAGTATAAAAGACCACTATGGAGACTATGCATTTGTTGACTATATAAAATATAAGATTGACAACAAAGCAACTAAAACAATTGATTGTATTTCAAATGATGAATACCTGGAAACATACACATATTCTATCCCATGTAATAATCTGGAATCAGGAACCCATAAAATAAAAATATATATTGCTGATTCCTTTTACACTGCAGATCCAATAGAGATAACCGTGAAAATTACAAAAGAGAATGCAAAAGTAAAGGCATCCAAATACACTACAACTGGGAAATATGTGATTTTAAAAGCTACAGTTACAAGCAATGGCAAAAAGGTAAATGAAGGTAAAGTTAAATTTAAAATTAAAGGTAAAACATACACAGTTAAAGTTAAAAAAGGTGTTGCAACTAAAAAACTTAAGATTAATAACGGATACCATTACTATAAAGCAACATTTACATCACCACACCATAATACCAAATCCAGCAGCAATTATGCAATCAAAGGAAACAAATACTATACTTTAAAAACTCAAGGACTTAACGGCAAAACATATACCATAAAAATTCCATTTAAGAAATATTTAAAACTAATAAATGCCAAAAGAAATGGAGATTACACAACTATAAAAGTTAAAACTGGTAAAAAGGAAAAATTTGTCAGTTCCAAAGATATTTATAAAACTAAAACAGTTTATAAATGGAAAAAAATCAAAGTTTTAGATTATGAATCCTTTTGGGACTATGGAACTTCTTACTCTTATAGTATGGCCAAATATTATAATGCCGGTTGGACATATGTTGGAGGAATGGATAAAACTTTCAGTGATGGATATGAGCATTACAGTATCTTTAAAAAGAAAGTAAAAACCACTGAAAAAGTATATGTTGGTTATAAAAATATCTATAGCAGTAAATCATACCCTCTCAGATTTTACGCAGGAATAAATGAAAATGGCAAATTATATTGCCGTTGGGACATTCCTCGTGAAAGCCAACTTAAAGCTAATCTCATAATTCCACATTGGAAAGGAAAATTATAGGTACTTTAAGTACCTATTTTTTATTTTTATCCAAAATTATACCATCACAGGTTCACCACGTTCCCATTTATCTCTTAGCTCACGAACTTTAGAATAACTGTTTCCAACCTCTTGAGGGTGCTCACCATCAGGGTCAACTATGATTCCATCATCATTATAATAGACATTCACTTCCTCATCGTAATGAAGTCCTCCGGATGAACTGCTTGATTCACTTGATTGCTGGACAACCTGCTGCTCAACAACTTCCTCTTCAACTTTAATATTTTTGGAAGTGGCGTTTGAGGTAAAATTGTCATTTCCGGAAAATGTTGCATTGACCGTGTACTCTCCGGCACCCACATCCATCACTACACTAACCTCACCCTCTGAAGTTGTAATTACAGATTCATTTAAGATAACGCTGCCGTTTTTGTCTGTGACGACAACATTCACTGCCTCATCAGGTATTGGAATCTTGTTCAAATCTGTGAGCTTGATTGCTACCTCATCACCAGGATGCAAAGTTTTATTGGCGGTAATAACTAGTTTGCAGTCCTCTTTAGAATCAAATGGTGATAAAAACATCACACCAATCGCCACTACAAGAACTGCAATTACGATTAAAAGAATTATTATTATATTTTTATTTTCCATATTATCTCCTTAATACAATATTGTGTATAAAATAATATAAATTATTAACTCTAACAGTAATACAGAGGGGAAAGTATGGTAAAATATTGCGAAAACTGTGGCCACGAGCTGGATGAAGAGGTCAAATTCTGTCCGGAATGCGGTACAGAAAACGGACCTATCAAAAGAAAATGTCCGAACTGCGGCGCAACTGTTGAGGGAGCGGTTAATTTCTGTGATGAGTGCGGGTGCGATATGAACTCGCCTGTAAAAACTGAAAAAACAAACTATCTGGAAAAATATAGAATCCCGATACTCATAGTTGCAATAATTGCAATCATCATTGTCACTTTTGCGGCGGCATCGTTTTTCTCAGACATTGCTGTTGGAAGCAAAAACATTGAGATTGACAAATTCCGCTTTTCAATACCTGCCAACTTCAACCAGACTTCCGAAAGCATTGGCGAAGAGGACTATGGAGGCACTTCACAGTTTTACAGAAACGGTGATGAGACAATCCAGTTCTGGATTCAGGATGTTGAAAGTACCGCTCGGGGAAACAGCATCATGAGTGATCTGGGCGGTGAAAGAGTGGACAGGTATGGCCATACCGGATATTTCCAGAAATTTACAGACGGAACCTACGTATATTCCTTTGTTGATGGAAATAAGATTTGCCATATATTCGCATCTCACGATTATCTCTATGATAAAATCGAATTGTTATAAAAAGGGGGAGAAAATGAATTGTCCGAAATGCGGTGAGCCCAACAGCGACGATGCAAAGTTCTGCAAGAGCTGTGGGGAAATTCTTAAAAACGATAATGTAAATCCAATGCCTGTAAAAAAGGGCATGGATAAAAACAAGATGATAATTATAGCGCTGATTGCAGTGGTTGCAATACTGGCGGTCGGCGTCATGTATGCTGGAGGAGTGTTTAAAACAGAAATTCCTCTTGAAAAACAGGATTTTGAAATATTTACAATGGATGTTCCTGTAGGATCCCACTATGTTGAAACCGATTCCATGCCTAACTACGGATTTGGAGGTTTTGTGATTCTTTCAAATGACGGAGAATACTCCAAGGAAGCCAGGGTGATAATGATTTCAAACGTTGCCGGTTCCTCCCATCCTCCGCAGGTCAGCCTGTACGGAAGTGACGGTGACATCAAGATTTACAAGGACAACCAGGGAAGGGACGGATACTATATCGAAAGACAGATTGACGGCTATGAATTTTCACTGATGGGAAATGACATGGAAACAATGGTCAAGATGCTTAAAACAATCGAAATTACCGATTCAAACGAGCTTGCTTCACAAAGTTCAACTTCAGGCAGTTCCACACAGTCAAGCGCTCCGGCATCCTCAACACCTTCCTCAATAAGCATCCTTGGCGGAAGCTTTTCAACAGGAAGCGGCGATGCGGACAAGACCTATGCAAGAATCAATGTGGGAACAGCCCATGCAGGCGAGGACGTCATCGTTCAGATTTTCTATTCAAGGGACGGAAACAGCCTCAACAACGGGAACATGGTGCCGGCTACCGTGCACTCAGACGGTTATCTGGAGATTGCTTCAGCCGATGCATACAAATATTATCCGGACTACGCTACAATCAACATCTATGATTCAAACAGCAAGCTTCTGACAACTCAAAGCGTGTCATTAAGTCCGTCTGCAGGTACTCAAACATTCTAGAGTACCTCTCTTTTCTTTTTTAATGCAATCATGCGCAAATTTTAAAAAAAATCAATGTTTGTTTTTGTGAGAATTTCATTGGAATTGGGGAAAATATTGCTTAGCCTCTAAAATATATCCTCCAAAGAAAATAAATTAAAACACGACGTTGGCGTTAATGTGAAATCCTGAAATAAAGTCATTTGACATCATCAGGAATATTTTGACTGAATTTGGTGTTTATCACTCTCACTGTAGAATTGCCCTCCTTATAAATTCCACCGCCCCATCTTTCGGCCACATTTTCCTCTAGATTGCAGTCAACAAGTAGCATATTCCCCTCATTATTTATTGCTCCACCATCCCTTTGTGAAATATTGGATTTGAAATGACATTCATTTAAAATGATTTCACCATCATAATTATCCAGTGCCCCGCCGTCACTTTCCGCACGGTTTGATTTAAACACACAGCACTTCATGCGAGCATCAGAGTCTGATTCCACGGAGACGGCACCACCATAGTCTGCAGAATTTTGGATGAAACTGCAGTTTTCCAAATCAGCCTTGCCTTTACAAATCAAAGCACCACCCTCAACTTCTGCAGTATTTTTTACTAATTTTGAGTTTTGAATTTTAAGGACGCCTTTGCTGTGTATCGCCCCGCCGGCATTTGATGAATTATATTCAAATACTGATTCATCTATTAGAATATTGCCCTCAGGTTCATTGTATATTAATCCTCCTTTTGCCTGCGAATCATTGTTTGTGAAAATGCATTTGGAAATTTCACATGTACAGCGATTTGTTATTAGAGAATGCTTTTTAGAGAAATTGTTCGAAATATATGAGTCGATAAGTGTCAGATGGGCTTTTTCATTCACCTCAATCAAATGGGATGGCGAAAGTATTCTGTTATTCAGGAATTTGGCATTTTTGAAGATAGCTTCACCGTTTATTTTAAATAAAGCATCATTAAGAACATATGCATTTTTGAATGCGATGTTTTTGAATGTGACTTTAGCGTTAATGATGAAATTGAAATTGGCGCCGTTGAAGTCTATGGTGTGGCCACCTCCATCGATTTCACATTCGTCATTGATAGTGATGTCTTTCAATCGAAAACCGGACTCAAGAAGCACATCATTTTCCAGCGATATTTTATTTGAATTTAGCTTTTCTGCAAGATAGTCCATTGATTTGAAATTGCCTGTTTCATCACGGTTAACCTCTCCTGTATTATAGATGATTTCATCAAAATCCGCGGGAATTTCTTCAATTGTAATGAAATTCGCATTAAGTATAGGTTGGGTTATGTCTGAGGTATTTTTATCCGTTTTAATGTTATTTTCAAGATGCATTTCATGTCTGTTGTATACTGCTCCTGCCATTTTGGATGAGTTTTCGCCATACCTGTCGTATGCTATATGGGCAACACCATTGTTAAGTATCGCACCACCCCACATCTTGGATAAATTGCCCAGAAACATGTTGTTTTTTGATGTTATCACTCCATTGTTCAGTATTGCTCCGGCATCATCATTGGATACATTGGAAATGAAACTGCAGTTTTCAATTACTACATCACTGCCTTTTATGTTTCTTATTGCCCCTCCGCCGGAAGTATGCATGTCAAACCTGTTTTCACAGAACCCATTTTTAAAAGTGATGTTTTTGAGAGTGACATTTTTTGCGGATATGTTGAATATTCTTGTCCGGTTTTTCCCGTTGATTGTTTTGTTAGCGCCGTCAATTGTCAGGCCGTCCACGTCAATATCTATACCTCCTTCAAAAAAATCCTGCTCATAGTTTTCCAGATTGATGTCCTCAGGAAGCATGATTACTGATTTTCTGTCCCGTGCTGCATTTTGAATCAGATTGTTAAGAAAGCCGAAATCATATTTAACCTCATCCGGAATCTCAAATCGCTCAATGTATCCTTCAGCGCCGTTCACTATTATTTTTAGGATTTCACTTTCGGATAATTTCCTGGCAAAAATGCATTTTTCATTCAATATTTCTGCATTGACACCTTTAAATTTAACATCTGATAAATTTAATTCATTTTTATTTAAAACTAGGATATCTGATGTGTTATCCTGAAAAATTAAATTATCCATACTTAATTTTCCATTGTTCACCATCAGCTGTCCGTTTACTTCATTTCCAATTATTTTTCCACCGGAAAACGACAATTCGGAATTTTCATCATTGAATATGAGCCCGCCATTATCCAGATGATTATCTCTGAAAAGGCAGTCAACCAAATTCAATTTCGACTTATTGTAGATAACCCGACCAGAATTGTTTAAAAATTGTGAATTGACAGCCTTAAAATCAGTATAAAAGCATCTGCATCCGCCTCCCTTATTTCCAGTGAAAATTGTATCGACGCAATTTATACTTGAATTTTCCGAGTAAATGGCTCCGCCATCATATTTTGTTTCATTATCTTCAAATCTGCAGCCATTCAGATTGACAATGCCATCCTTAATAGCTACCGCACTGCAAAAATCTGACGAATTATCTTTAAACACACAATTAATGATATCCGAACGATTGTCTTGAATAATCAGTGCTCCGGTATGGTTTTTCGAATGATTATATGAAAAGCTGCAATCCATTAAAAGACAGTCGGAAAGACATCCCACTGCTCCGGCAAATTCAGCAGAATTATATTCAAAAATACACTCTCTGCATGTCAGCTCACCTTCCACTTGAATAACCGCACCGCCATCTTCTTTGGAAGTATTGACTTTGAATGTGCAACCCTTTAAGAGGGTTTTGCTAAAACTGGCCAATGCACCGCCAAATTTCAATGTGGAATTGTAGTTAAACTCACAGTTAACTACAGTTAAATTTCCTTTTTCATGATAAATTGAACCCCCAGCCTCATTTGAAGTGTTTGAAATGAAACGGCAATTAACCAGTGCCAAATCCCCTTTATTATATATTGCTCCGCCATAGTCCTCTGAAAATCCATTCTTAAAAACCATGTTTTTAATTGTGACATTGTTTGCAGTGACATTGAATATCCGGGATTTGCCTCTGGATGTGACAATATGATTGTTCCCGTCGATTACAATATTATCCACATCCAATTCAATAGCCTCATCCAAAATAATATCTGAATCCAGAACTATATCTTTAGCACCGCTGTGAATTAAATCATTGAAATATTTGAATGAATAGACATCATTATCTGCATGCTGCATTTCCTTTAAAATTCCTCCCATCACCTCTTCAAAATCCATGTCGCAGGCATCAAACCATTTTGCATCCTCAAGCAAATTGGAAAAATCATCATCTGCAAAAGAACTGTCCGAACGAAGAGCAATTATGTCTTTTGACATCTCAAAAGCAGTATGCAATTCGTTTTTAACAAATCTGCTGTTTTGGGCATTCTCGGAAAATATCAAAACGAGACATCTGGCCGATTCAATAGCACTTTTAATCTGATCGTGAAAACTTACATCAGCTTTGAGGTTTCGGGGAGCAATCCAGCATTTGAAATCCTTGGATTCCAATTCATGACATACTTTGTCTGCAAAATCCTTATCCTTAGTAGAATAGGAAATAAATGCATCAAATTTATAATCAGAATCAGAAACATTATTTTTTTGAAAAATTTCGATTAAAACATCCAATAACATCGAATAATACTCATTTTCTGATTTTCCGGAAGTTTCAACCCATTTAAAGTTTTTAAAATAAAATTCCAAATTTTCAGGAATCTCTTCATCAACCTTCAACATTACACAGGGTTTGTTGGAATCGACTGCGATAGTGATTTCATCACCTACCGATTCACAGCCATATGCATTACCTGAACCGACCAGGACAAAAGCGTCAGCATCATTTATTGAATTTCTAATAAGGTTTGAGTTAACTTCAATATCATCCGGAGCAGTCAAACATCCGATTCCAAGAGGTTCCAGTACACGGCGGATGGCATTCATATAATCATTATCCTCAGGAGAATGTGAAATGAAAATCTTAAAATCAGCAGGAATAACAAAAGCATGCTTCCAAGCATTAATTCTTTTTAAAACGAATGATACATACGTAACAAGTTCAAAATAGTAGTCATTTTCGGATTTTCCAGAAATATCAATAGTGTGCATCCTATCCTTATAATATTTATCAGGGACATGCTCATCAACACTTAACATCACTATGGGCTTGTTGAAATCAAGTGCAATGCCCATTTCAACACTTACAAATTCAGAATCAAAAGCATGCCTTGATCCTATTAAAACTACTGCCTTGGCATCCTTTATGGCCTTGCCGAATTGGTCATCCAAATTCTCATCTGTATAAATATGTCTGGGAGCAACCCAACATTCAATGCCGTTCTGCTCGAGAACATGATATGCCCTAAAGGCAAAATCCCCATCATCCTTAGAAAAACAGATATAAACCTCATGCATTGCCAACACCTGATTAATATTAATTATGAAGATACTCTTAATTAAAGTTATTTTTAAAGCAAAAACTTTAGCCGAGCATGAAAAAAGAAATCCTAATCTTTAGGGTATTTTTCCACATTGCTGCAGCATTCAAAAATGGAGCGGATGTATGTTTCACTATAGTTCAATTGATTAGCGACAGTGAAAGTATTTATCAAAAATATTGCAAGAATACCATGACCTCTTAGGTCATGGATGAATTGCACAAAAAATTACTTATCAAATGCTCTCTGAAGAACTTTAAATACCAATGAAATCTAAACTAATAAATGACAAAGTTAATCAAAACT
>NZ_JAZQIJ010000023.1:0-4990 GCF_045541095.1 Methanobrevibacter sp. | reverse complement strand
ATAATTTTATAAAGTATATTAGATAACATAATATTAGTATTTTATTTATTAAAATTATTATTTAATTAAAAAATTTTTCTGGTGTTAAATTTGAATAAAATTAAAATAGCTATTGTTGGAATAGGAAACTGTGCAAGTTCTCTTATTCAAGGAATTCATTATTATGATGGTAAAAACCCTGAAGATGCAATAGGTTTGATGCATTGGGAAATTGGGGGATATAAGCCTAGTGATATAGATGTTGTTGCGGCTTTCGATGTGGATGCGAGAAAAGTCGGCAAAACTATTGATGAAGCAATTTTCGCAAAACCAAACTGCACAACAGTTTTCCAAAAGGACATTCCAAAATATGACGTTAAAGTAAGCATGGGTCATGTATTGGATGGTGTTGCAGAACACATGTCAAATTATGATGATGAATACACATTTGTAGTAAGTGATGAAGAACCTGTTGATGTTGTAAGTGTTTTGAAAGAAAGCGGTGCTGAAATATTGGTCAACTACTTGCCTGTGGGCTCTGAAGAGGCTGCAAGGTATTATGCTCAATGTGCACTTGATGCAGGTGTTGCATATGTCAACTGTATGCCTGTATTCATTGTTAGTGATGATGAATGGGATGCTAAATTTAGAGAAAAAGGAATTCCTATCGTAGGTGATGATATTAAAGCTCAAATCGGAGCTACCATTACTCACAGAACATTAGCTAGTTTATTTATGGATCGTGGGGTTAAATTAGATAAAACTTATCAAATCAACACTGGTGGTAATACTGACTTTTTAAACATGCTCAACCGTGACAGATTGGACTCCAAAAAGGAATCCAAAACAGAAGCTGTTCAATCAGTATTGACTGAAAGAATGGATGATAGGGATATCCACATCGGTCCTAGTGATTATGTCCCATGGCAAAACGATAATAAGTTATGCTTCCTCAGAATGGAAGGCCGCACATTCGATGACGTTCCAATGAACATCGAATTAAGGTTAAGTGTTGAGGACTCTCCAAACTCAGCAGGATGTGTAATTGATGCAGTAAGATGCTGTAAAATTGGTTTAGAAAGAGGTATCGGTGGTCAATTAACTTCTATTTCTTCATACACCATGAAACACCCACCAATTCAATACACTGATGATGAAGCATATGAAAATGTTGAAAAATTCATTTCCGGTGATTTGGAAAGATAATTTTTCACTCATTTCGTTTTTTCTTTTTTATTACTATTTTTTTCAATTAAAGTATTTTATATTATTAATTTATATAATACTAAAAACATATATTATAGTTGGATATTTTAAGATTACTTATGATTAAATTTAAAAGAGGTGTAAAATAATGGCTAAAGTTAGATTTACAGAAACAGCGCTTCGTGATGCTCACCAATCTTTGCTTGCAACAAGGATGCGAACAAGAGACATGATTCCTATTGCTGAAGAGATGGATAACGTAGGATATTTCTCTGTTGAAGCATGGGGTGGTGCTACTTTTGATACTTGTATCAGATATTTAAATGAAGATCCATGGGAACGATTAAGACAATTAAAAGCTGAATTTAACAAAACACCAATCCAAATGCTGTTAAGGGGACAGAATTTGGTTGGATACAAACATTATCCTGATGATGTTGTTACAAAATTTGTAGAAAAATCCTATGAAAATGGTGTTGATATTTTCAGGATTTTTGATGCTTTAAACGACGTAAGAAATATGGAAAAAGCAATTAAAGTAGCAAAAGATCAAGGAGCACATGTTCAAGGTACTATTAGTTACACCATAAGTCCGGTTCATACTTTGGATAACTTTGTAGAAGTTGCTAAAGAATTGGAAGCACTTGATTGTGATTCAGTTGCAATTAAGGATATGGCTGGTTTAATAACTCCTACTGCAGCTTATGATTTGGTTTCAAGATTGAAAGAGGAAACTGATTTGCTTGTTGACTTGCACTGTCATTGTACAAGCGGTATGACTCCTATCAGTTACTACGCTGCATGTCAGGCTGGAGTGGACATTTTGGACACTGCTATTTCTCCTTTGGCTTGGGGAACAAGTCAGCCACCTACAGAAAGTATGGTTGCAGCGCTTCAGGGAACTCCTTACGACACCGGTCTTGACTTAAAATTATTGGCTCACATTAAAAAATACTTCAAAGATGTAAAAGAAATCTATGAAGGAATATTGGATCCGATTTCCGAAAGTGTGGATGCTGATGTACTGTTATATCAGATTCCTGGAGGAATGCTTTCAAACCTCATTTCCCAGCTTAAAGAACAGCAAGCTCTTGACAGGTATGAGGATGTATTGGATGAAATGCCTAGAGTAAGAAAAGACATGGGTTACCCTCCACTTGTAACTCCAACAAGTCAAATTGTCGGTATTCAATCCGTAATGAACGTATTGGGTGGAGAAAGATATAAAACCGTATCCAATGAAGTCAAAGAATACATGAAAGGAATGTACGGTAAATCCCCTGCTCCAGTTAATCCTGAAATTGCTAAAAAAATCATTGGGGATGAAGAGGTCATTACCTGCAGGCCGGCAGATTTGCTTGAACCTGAATTCGATAAATTCAAATCAGAAGGTGAAGCTGAAGGATTTGTAAAATCTGATGAAGATGCTTTAACTTATGCTTTATATCCTCCAATTGCACCTAAATTCCTCAAAGGTGAAGCTGAAGAGGAAGAGATTCCAACAGGTCCTGGCATCAATGAGCAGGAAGGAATTGGAATTCCAACAGAATACAGCGTTGAAGTCGACGGAGATGTATTTGACGTTAAAATAATGCCTACCGGATTTATAGAAATCGGTGAAGGTCCTGGTAAGGGTCCTATCGGCGATATTCCTGATGGAGTAATTTCATCTATGCAGGGTATGGTTATCAAGCTCAGCGTAAATGTTGGAGATAAAGTTGAAGAAGGCTCTACTATAGGTGTCATCGAAGCTATGAAGATGGAAAATGATATCCAGGCCGAATGGAGCGGTACTGTCACTGAAATCTTTGTAGAACCTGGTGATGCTGTAAGTATAGGCGACATATTAATGGTTATCAAAAAAGACTAATAACCATTATTATTTTTCTTTTTTTGGGTAAGTTCAAAGTTACTAATCCCTTTAAATACTTTTTTTATTATATTATACTTTAATATTGTTTGGCAGTGATTATTATGAAAGATATTTTTGATGAAGTTCAATTTGGAGATTTCAAGCTTAACAGCAGAATAGTAAGGACAGGTACATGGGAAACAGAAACTGAAGAGGGAGGATTTTTATCACCTGCAATATATGACAGGTATGAAAAGATTGCAAGCTCCGGAGCAGGTTTAATCATATCTGAAATGTTTGTTCTGGATCATAAAGACCGTTTCGCACCATATTCTTCAAGTCTAAACTATTTGGGTTTTGTAAAAGATTATAAAATGATTACTGATATATGTCACAATTACAATGTACCGGTTCTTGGCCAGTTGGCATTCTTTTACTATGATGACGGGGACAATCAAAAAGCCGAACCTAATGATTTGACCCTTGAAGGAATTAGAAAATTGCAGGCAGAAGTGATAATGGCCGCTAAAAAATTTTCATTTGCCGGGTTTGACGGTATCCAAATCGACATGGGAAATAATTTTTATCTGACCAGATTCATCAATCCTTATTTCAATCAGAGAAATGATGAATATGGAGGAAATACTGAAAACCGTGTAAGAATCGCATCAGAAATCATTAAAGTCATTAAAAACACTATGGACATGCACGTAAGTATACGTATCAACCCATGGGATGTAAGAAAAGATGGAATGACTGCTGAGGAAAGTCTCAAGGTTGCAAAGGAACTTGAAAAGGCAGGTGCAGACAGCATTCAATTGACAGCACGTACTATATCTTACCTTTATGACGGTTCTGAGAAAAATCCGTTTTTAATATATGTGGATAAGTTAATTGATGAGATTGACATTCCTGTAATTTTAGGAGGTTCCTTAAGAGATATGAAATCAATGAATGATGTTTTAAATCATACTGAAGTTGAGTTCATGTCAATGTCAAAGCCGTTTATAGCACAGGCTGACTTTTTGGCCGACTGGAAAGCAAAAGGTGACGGAGTTTCAATCTGTCAGAGCTGCAATAACTGTTACTCCAAAAAGACAAGTACTTGTTTTAAGTATTAGTTGAGGTTATAATGGATAAATTCCATAAACTTCTTTTTCATGTTTTAGCCATGTTTTTAGCATTTCGTCTTCAATGGAGTATTTTTTGTTAGTGTAGTTCAATATTCCTTTATATTTTAGGTTTGTTAAGTATTTGTTGAATGTCCCTCTAGATATGCTTGTTTTTTCAAGTAATTCACTCCAGGTTAATGAGTCTTCATCAACTAATTGTTTGACTATATTTTTTTCATTATCGTTTAAACTACTCCAAACTTTTATCCACATTATTAAAATTTGTTCCATATTTGTGAAAAATGTTTCTTTTACAATTTCAGAGGTATATAATTGATTACTGTCCATTATATTGTAGAAACTATTTATGTATAGTGGTATTCCTCGGGTACATTTGTAGAATCTTTCAAATCCGTCTTCTGTGAATTTTATTTCGCTCATTTTGTCTTTGAAATAAGATTTTGTCTCTTCTTTAGTGAATGGGTTGATTGTTATTTGTTGTAGTCTACCTCCAAATGGTCCACTTTCACCATTTATTTCATTTAAGATTTCAGAACTTCTTGATATTGATCCTGTGAATATATAAGAAACATTATGTTGTCTTTGACTGTAGCTTCGTATGAGCCAGAATATTTTCTCCAAATCTTTTATTTTTCGTAGCATTTGGAATTCATCTATGATTATCACAAATCCGCTTATTTCATCTATTTCATCAACTATTTTTTGTGGAAATTCCATTACAAATTGACTTAATTTCCTATAATTTGTTTCAGTTTTTGGGATTGGAATGTTAAGTATTTCTGTTATGTCGTGGAAATCATATTTTTTAAGTTTTAAATTA
>NZ_JAZQIJ010000022.1:0-15690 GCF_045541095.1 Methanobrevibacter sp. | reverse complement strand
TTTATAATTAACTACTTTTTAGAAATCAATATTTAAAATAAGCAAATCTACAACGAAAAATTAGTAAAAAAATAAAAAATTAGAAAAAATTATTTATTGGACAGACTCATATATTATTTTTTTTCAGATAATTTTATCCATGATGCTATAATTTTCATAACTCTTATATTAGAAGATAAACAAAAATTAAATCATAAATATATAATTGGATATTAGGTGTATTAAATGGCTAATTATCATGAAGAAATTTTAAAGTTTGAAGAAATAGCAAAAGAACATACTCAATATATGAGAAACAGTATCAATTTAATCGCTTCTGAAAACGTTACAAGTGTAGAAGTAACAGAAGCACTAGCAACAGATTTTGCACACAGATACGCTGAAGGTCAGGCTTTCCAAAGATTCTACGAAGGATGCCAATATGTCGACCTGGTCGAAGACATGACCAAAAAGCTTTCCTGCAAAGTATATGACTGTGACTATGCTAACGTTCAGCCTGTTTCCGGTGTAACTGCAAACCTCGCAGCATTTTTCGGATTTGCCAAACCGGGCGAAAAGGTAATGGCACTTGAAGTACCTTCCGGAGGCCACATTTCACACGCAGATGTAAGTGCTGCCGGTATCAGAGGCCTTAAAACAGTATTCCATCCATTGGACAAAAACGTAATGAACATCGACATCGACGCAATGAACAAAAAGATTTTGGAAGAAAAACCAAAGATTGTTTTATTCGGTGGAAGCTTATTCTTATTCCCACATCCAATAAAAGAAGCTCGTGAGGCTGCAGATGAAGTTGGAGCAACAGTCATGTATGATGGGGCTCATGTAATGGGTCTTATTGCTGGAGGACAATTCCAGCAACCTTTAAAAGAAGGTGCAGACCTTATGATGGGAAGTACACACAAAACATTCCCAGGTCCACAGGGAGGAATTATTCTCTCACACAAGGAAAACGAAGAAATAATTGATAATGCGGTTTTCCCAGGTGTTGTCAGTAATCACCACTTGCACCACTTGCTTGGTTTAGGTATTGCTACAGCTGAAATGCTTGAATTCGGTGAAGCATACGCAAAACAAACAATCAAAAATGCACAGGCTTTAGGTCAGGCAATGTATGAACTTGGATTTGACGTGTTATGTGAAGACTTAGGTTTCACCCAGTCCCACCAAATTGCTGTGGACTTAAGATCAATCAGATCAGCATCAGACATTGCAAAAGAACTTGCCGACAATAATGTAATTCTTAACAAAAACCTCCTTCCTGGTGATGACAGGGACAACTCCGATGACCCATCAGGTATCAGAATAGGTACTCAGGAAATCACAAGAAGAGGTTTAAAAGAAAAAGAAATGGAAGAAGTTGCAGGATTCATCAAACGTGTGGCAGTTGACAAGGAAGACATTGCTGATGAAGTAGCTGAATTCATGAACCAGTACACAACTTTAGATTACGCATTCTCAGACAGGGATGCTTACAAATATCACAGATTATAGATACAATGAGAATCGCATTTGCATTTACTGGAGCCGGACACCTTCTTCGGGAGTCCGTTCATCTGGCCGAGAAATTAGCCAGTGAACATGAACTCACAATCTTACTGTCCGGAGCAGCAGAGGAAGTCCTTAAGATGTATGGACTTTATGAACGTGTTGAACGTTTGACTGGCGGTAAATATCATGAATTGGCCACAGACACCAATCAAAAATTTTCATATCCAATTACAGGCCGTTTGTCAATAGGAAAATATGATCTGCTTATAGTAACACCGGCTACAGCAAATACGGTTTCAAAAATCGTCTATGGAATTGCAGACACTCTCGTTACAAATGCAGTTGCACAGGCCGGAAAGGGAGCTGTTCCTGTATATATGGTTCCTGTCGATATCCATCCGGGACCAATCGACACAGTTTTACCGTCAAAGCTTGAACTTTCAAAATGTGAAGGCTGTGATGACTGCGTAGCAGCGCTTGTTTGCGAGCAGGGTGCAATCATACCTCATGAGGAAATTGACCTTTCAAAATGCATCGGCTGCGGACTTTGCAGAAATTCCTGTCCGAATGATGCCATTTCAGAAGGTAAGGTCATAACAATCTATATGAGGGATATTGACATTGAAAACACCCGCAAATTATCCACTATCGATAATATTCAAATATTTGAAAAACCTGATGAAATTCTAGATAAATTCTAGTTCATCACCTATTTTTATTTTTAGCAAATCTTTTTTTGTTTCCAGTATATATTTAGCTTTTTTTGAAGGTTTATAAAATTTCCATGGCTTAAGACTCACCTTTTCAAATACCACTTTGTTTTCATCCAGAAAGTATGCATCAATTTCAAATCTCATGAAATGTGTGTGGATGCTAGAATCCTTAAGGTTTGAAAAAAGCATTGCAAAATCAAAATTCTTTTTTCCCATTAATCCTTTAAAACGCTTGAAAAAAGAATATGCATGTATAATTTTAATATTATAGTGTTGGTTGGTGGTTTTATTAAAAATCATTAAGTTTAATATCTTTTTCAATCTATTTAAACTTTTTTAGAGAAATGTCTTGGATGCCAGTTTGCCGCTGATCATATCTTCGAGGGCTATTTTGAAATCCTCTTTTTCATATGCTCCAGGTATGGTCAGCTGTTCTTCATTGTATGAAAGGATATATAATGGGATTGCATCCACTCCCATAACTATTGCATCTTCTTCGTCAATCTGCACTTCAAAATCGTAGGAATTGCCTTTAAGCATCTCTTCAATTTCTTTTTGGTTTAAATCCAAATCCGCTGCGATGCTGGTTAGTACATTGATGTCGGCTATTATTCTGTTTTCAATAAAGTTTGCCTCAAAAATCTTGAAAATCAGTTCGCCTACCTTTTCAGGGTGTCTGTTCTGGACGTATTTCACGAGTCTGTGCGCCGGCCTTGAGGAAGTTATTTTAACGTCTTTATAATTAATTTCCAATCCGTCTTCCAAAGCGATTTTTTCTATTTCTGAAATTTTTTCTCCAGCTTCTTTTGGTGTAATGCCGTATTTCAGGACATATTCTGTTGTCATTGAGTTGGTTGGCTCATTGAACAGAGTAGGATACAGTTCAAATGGTTTCATGTTCAGTTCATAATCCAGATTCAGTTCATTTAAAGCATCAGTTAACCTTTTAATACCGATATATGAATATGGACAGTTGAAATCGCTCCAGAAGAGTACTTTCATTTTTCTTCCTCTTTGGATTTTTTGATTTTTTCCTCATGCTTAAGTTTGTAGATTTTAACGATATTGTCAGCTATTTTGAAAATTAGGTTGTATTTTTTAATAAAACTCATAATATTAGTTTTAGAGATGATTGTATATAATTTTTTTACTATCTTCACCAATTTTTTAGAAGCGAAAATCCTTTTTTAAGAAAATCTTTTAAATTTTTAAAATATCTGTTATTTGCAATAAACTTTATTTATTATCTTAAACAAAAGAATACATATTATAAACTATTAAATTTGAGGAGTTACAATGCCAATAAAAGAGGCAGATAAATCATACGATCACGATAAAATAGAAAAGAAAGTTCAGAAATTCTGGAAAGAAGAAGAAACTTTCAAAAAGGTAAATGAACTTAGGGAAAAAGGTCCAAGATATTCATTTTTGGATGGACCGCCATATTGTAGTGGAAAAATACACCTTGGAACTGCATGGAACAAGGTCATAAAGGATTCATATCTCAGATACAAGTCCATGAATGGATTCAGCCTCAGAAGACAGGCTGGTTGGGATATGCACGGCCTTCCAATCGAAAACAAGGTTGAGCATCTTATGGATATCCAGTCCAAACAGGACATTGAGGAAAACATAGGTATTGACAAGTTCGTAGACAAGTGCCGTGAATTTGCTATGGAAAACAAGGTCGCAATGGAAGAGCAGTTCGACCAGCTTGGTGTCTGGATGGACTGGGATGACCCGTATATGACTCTTGATCCTAAATACATGGAATCTTCCTGGTGGACACTCAAAAGGGCAAACGAGCAGAACCTGCTTGTAAATGACCAGAGGGTTATCAGCTGGTGTCCTCACTGTGGAACTGCACTGGCCGCCGCTGAAATTGAGTATGAAGAGAAGGTTGACCCTTCAATCTACATAAAGTTCCCTGTAAAAGGTGAAAAGGACACATATTTCCTTGTCTGGACTACTACTCCATGGACACTTCCTGGAAACATGGCAATCTGTGTAAACCCTGAATTCGATTACGTTTACGTTTCAAAAGACGGCGAAACATTAATTTTAGCCGAAAACCTTATGGAAACTGTTTTAGGCAAACAGATTAAAATCCACAGAACAAAAATCCCTGCAGAAAACGAAGATGAAGAGGACAAAATCATTGAAGAAAAAGAAGTGATGTATGAAGTTGTAAAAACCGTCAAAGGCGAAGACCTGGTTGGAATGGATTATGATTACATCCTGATGGATGAGGTTCCAATCCATGCGGAATTTGATGAAATAGAAAACGTCCATAAAATCCTTCCTGGAGACCACGTTGAGCTTGGTGAAGGTACAGGTCTTGTACACACAGCACCTGGCCACGGTCCTGACGATTTTGAAGTAGGTCAGGCAAACGAAATACCAATATTCTGTCCTGTTGGAGAGGACGGATGCTTTACAGAAGATGCAGGAAAATACGCAACCAAATTTACCAAAGAAGAAAACTCCCAAATTATCGAGGATTTACAAGACAAAAACCTGATGTACAGAGCCGAAACCATCGAGCACAGGTATGGGGTCTGCTGGAGATGTAAAACTCCTATCATATACAGGGCTACAAAACAGTGGTTCTTGAAAGTGACAGAAATCAAGCAGAAAATGCTTGATGAAATTGAAAAGGTCGAATGGATTCCAAAATGGGCTGGTGAAGGTCGTTTCCACGATTGGGTGGACAATGCTCGTGACTGGACAATCTCAAGGCAAAGGTACTGGGGTATTCCGATACCTATATGGGAATGTCCTGACTGCGGTGAACTGAAAGTAATAGGTTCTCTCAGTGAATTGAAAGAGGAAGCATTAAATGAAATCAACGTTTCAGATGCCGAACTCATACACAGGCCGTATGTAGATGAGGTTGAGGTCAAATGTGACAAGTGCGGAAAAGCAATCAGAAGGATTCCTGATGTACTGGATGTATGGATTGACTCAGGTGTAGCCGGTTGGGCTTCACTGTATTACCCTGAAGAATCAGACAAGTTCGAAGACTGGTATCCATATGATTTCATTACAGAAGGGCACGACCAGACCAGAGGATGGTTCTACTCACAGCTTGGAACAGGAGTAATATCAATGGGCAGAAGTCCTTACCAGAAAGTATTGATGCACGGTTTCGTCCTTGATGAAAACGGAAACAAGATGTCAAAATCACTGGGTAACGTAGTATCACCTGAAGAGGTAATTGAAAAGTACGGAGCGGACGTTTTAAGATTCTATCTTCTCTGGGCATCAAAACCATGGGACGACCTCAAGTTCGTATGGGAAGAGCTTTTAAACATAAACAAGATGTTTAACATCCTATGGAACGTTTATGTGTTCTCAACAACATACATGTCTTTAGATAACTTCGATCCGACCAAATTAACTGAAGATGATATGATTTTAAGGGCCGAAGATAAATGGATTATCTCCAAGGCCAATTCATTAATAAAGGATGTTGCCGAAGACCTTGACAATCTCTTCTTCCACAAGGCAACCAGAAAAATCAACGAATTCATACTTGACGACTTGAGCAGATGGTATGTAAGGCTCATACGCGGAAGAACCTGGGTTGAAAGCGATGACCCTGATAAATTGGGTGCATACTACAGTTTATACACTGCTATCGTAAAGTTAATTACAGTATTATGTACAATAGCACCGCACGTATCCGAAGAAATCTATGAAAACCTTGTAAAAGGCGTTAATCCGGATGCGCCGGAAAGCATTCATATGCTTGACTGGGAATATGATGCGGATAAAATCGATGAAAACCTTGAGGCAAAAATGGACGTCGTTCGTGAAGTGATTGATGCGTCAATCAGGGCAAGAGACATTGCACAGTACAAGCTCAGGTGGCCTGTAGCAGATATCACTGTCGTATCACAGGACGAAGATGTATTAAAAGCTATTGAAGAGCTGACAGACATCATTAAAGATCAGTCAAATACAAAAGACGTTTTATGCGCAAGTGAATTCGAAAAGCTGTCATTCATTGCAAAACCTAACCTCAAGATATTGGGTCCTAAACTCAAAGGCGATATGGGTAAGGTCGTAAAAGGATTGAAAACAGCCGACGGAAACCAAATCAAGGCGGAACTTGAAGCAAACGGAACAGTCACAATTGAAGGAATTGAACTCAATTCAGAAGAAGTTCTCTTTGACTCAGAGCTTCCGGACGATTTCGAATCATCAGAATTCAGTGCAGGAAATGTATTTGTAAATACCAACATCACTTTAGAAATTAGGCAAGAGGCAATGGCACGTGAACTGATAAGAAGGGTGCAGGACATGAGAAAAGAGCTTGACCTTGACGTTGAGGCAAACATTGACGTGGATGTTGAAACTACTCCTGAATTTAAAGATTTAATCGTGCCTCAGGCGGAAATAATTTCACATGAGGTCAGGGCCAAAAACCTGATTATCAGCGATTCAGAGCAATGCAGTAAAGATTCAGATTATTATACCAAAGAATGGGATATCGAAGGAGAAAAAGTAATTATTTCAATTAAAAAATAGGTGATTTCATGACTTTATCTGATTCAGAAATTGAATATATCGAAGGAATTCTCGGCAGGAAAATGAATGAACTGGAAGAGGGAATGCTTGACGTAATGTTTTCAGAACACTGTTCATACAAAAGCAGCAGACCATTCCTTAGAGCTTTTCCAACCGAAGGAGAAAATATTATTTTAGGTCCTGGTGACGATGCTGGACTTGTAAGTGTAACAGACAAATATGCATTGGCTGTAGGTATGGAATCCCACAACCACCCGTCAGCTATAGAGCCTTACGGAGGTGCAGGAACCGGAATAGGCGGAATCCTAAGGGATATCATCTCAATGGGAGCAATGCCAATTGCGCTTCTTGACTCTTTAAGATTCGGACCTCTGGAAACTGATGAAAAATCAAGATACTTATTTGAACATGTAGTAAAAGGAATTTCCGATTACGGTAACCGTGTAGGGGTTCCGACCGTAGCGGGAGAAATAGAATTTGACGAATCATTCAGAACCAATCCTCTTGTAAATGTAATGTGTGTCGGACTTGTCGAAAAGGACAAAATCGTAAGGGCACAGGCACCAAATATCGGCGATGTATTCCTTTTAATGGGAGGAACCACCGGCCGTGACGGAATCCACGGTGTAACATTCGCGTCAGAAGAGCTCACATCAGACTCTGAAACCGAAGACAGGCCGGCCGTACAGGTGGCAGATCCTTTCACCAAAAAAAGGGTTCTTGAAGCTTCCCTGGAAATTTTGGAAAAAATCAACGTAAGCGGTGTAAAGGACTTAGGTGGAGGAGGTCTCACCTGCTGCATTTCAGAGCTTGTTGACTCATCCAAAAACGGTGCGCTTGTAGACCTTCGTGCAATTCCTTTAAGGGAAACCGGAATGACTCCATATGAAATCATGCTTTCAGAATCACAGGAAAGGATGGTATTTGTTATAAACCCTTCCGATGTGGAGCTTGCACAAAAAATCTGCGACAAGCATGAAATCGTATCATCTGTCATCGGTGAAGTAATCGAAGGAAACAACATGATCATTTCAGATGAAGGCGAAGAACTTGCAAACCTTCCAACCATTCTGCTTGCAGACCCTCCTTCAATTGACAGGCCTTTAAAAGAAATTCCTGAAGACACTGAAAAAATAGAATTAAAAGAACCACCAATTAAGGATTCACTTCCACAATTGCTGTCCAGTCCAAACATCGCATCCAAGGAATGGGTATACAAACAGTATGACCATGAAGTTCAGGTAAGGACAGTTGTCAAACCTGGTGATGATGCTGCAGTTTTAAGAATCGATGAAAACACAGCCATTGCTCTTACAACCGATTCAAATACAATTCACACAAAACTCTCTCCATTCGATGGGGCAGGAGGATGTGTTGCAGAGGCAATAAGAAACGTTATTTCAATGGGCGCAACCCCTTATGCTGTAGTTGACTGTCTAAACTTCGGAAACCCTGAAACTCCTGAAATTTTATGGCAATTCAAGACTGCAATTGAAGGCATGAGTCTTGTTGCAGAAAACTTCAACGCACCTGTAATTAGCGGTAATGTAAGTTTCTACAACGAAACTGAAGGAATCAAAATCAACCCTACTCCTGCAGTTGGTGTAATCGGTGTTGAAAACATCGAAAATATCAGAACCATGGATTTCAAAAACGAAGGGGACAAAATCATCCTCATAGGTAAGACATATGATGAGCTTACCGGTTCAGAATATCACAGAACCATCCACAATATTGAAAAGGGTACTGCACCTAGAATAAGAATTGATGAAGAGGTCGCAAACGGTCAGACAGTATTGAAATTAATTGATGAGGATGCAAACAAGGACATCACTGCAGTTCACGATGTGTCTGCAGGAGGTCTTGCGGTTGCACTCTCTGAGATGGTTATCAAGTCCGGCCTTGGATGTGAAGTAGAGTTAAGGGATGAAGAATTGGATAAAATCCAGATGATGTATTCAGAAAGTCACGCAAGATACTTGTTGGCCGTTAAGGCCGATGCGGTTGATGACATCCTGTCAAAAATCGATGTTGAAGCTAAAGTCATAGGTGAAGTTAAGGGAACATCACTGGTCATAAATTCACATGAATTCACATTTGAAGAGCTTGACGATGCATATCACGGTGTCATCGAAAAATACATGGCATAACTTTAGTGGGGGATTTATAAAACATGTTCTTGTCAAAATTGGATTCAGTGAAAAATGCATCAAATCTAATTGCCGAAAATCAGAAATTGACCGGTACAGAAGAAATTTCAATTTATGAAGCTCACAAAAGGGTTCTGGCCGAAGACATCATGGCTTTTCACGATTCACCGCCATTTGATAAATCTGCGATGGACGGTTTTGCACTGATTGCAGAAGACACTTTCGGCGCCGGCCAGTCAGCACCAAAACAATTCAAGATAATCGATTCAATAGGTGCAGGTGATTTTTCTGATAAAACCGTCTCAAACGGTCAAGCTATCGTAATAGCTACCGGTGCTCCAATTCCTGATGGGGCAAATGCTGTTTTGATGAAGGAATACACTACAGAAGATGGGGAAGATTTAACAATTTATTCTCAGGTGGTTCCCGGAGAAAATGTTTCCCCAAAATCCGAAGACATCAAAAAAGGACAAAAGATATTGGATAAGAATACATTTATAAGATATCAGGAACTGGGTCTGATAGCTTCTGCAGGTTATGACAAGGTTTTAGTTTACAAAAAGCCAAAAGTCAAGCTGATTATAACAGGAAATGAGCTGGTTGAGCCTACAAAAGAGGAAATTGACAAGGCAAAAATTATCAACTCAAACCAGTTTACCATCAAGGCGATGGTTGAGGATTCAGGTGCGGTCTGCGACATTGACCATGCCGGAGATTCATACGATGAGGTTAAGGAAGCTATTTTAAACGCTTCAAAGGATTATGATGTTATCATGACAACAGGAGGAACTGCAATCAGTAAAGGGGATGTGGTTTTGGATGTCATTGATGAGATAGGTGAAATACTATTCCACGGTGTTGCAATGAGGCCGGGTAAACCTGCAGGTGCAGGAATCGTCAATGACAAGATGGTTTTCACATTTTCAGGACAGCCTGTTGCCGCAATGTCACAGTTTGACATTTTTGCAAGAAAATATCTTTTTGAAATGCAGGGAAGATCATTTGACTTCAACATTGTAAGCAGGATTTCCGAGCTTAAAATACCTTCCCAACTGGGAAGGACTGATTTCATCCGTGCGGTATCAGACAATGAACATGCAAAGCATGTGCTCAACAGGGGTTCCGGCATTATTCGTTCAATGGTTGAGGCAAACAGCTATATCATCATAGACGAAAATGATGAAGGATACCAAAAGGATGATATAGTTGATGTAGTCTTTTTTGATTCACTACTTTGGTAGGTAAAGAGGTATTTTAATGAATGGGATTTATTATTATTTGATAGCCTTTGCGCTTATCTGGATATTGGTTGGAATATTTCATGAAAGGCTTTCCAAACATGGTGTCGAGATGAGCTTTCCAGTGATAATGTGGAAAACTCAGCGCCTCAGAGGCTTCATATCCAGAATAAATAATATATCTCCAACTTTTTGGCGCTGGTACATGAATATAGGGATATTCGTGGCCTTTGGAGCCATGATATTCATGACATGGACACTTGTAAGCGCTCTGCCGTCGATATTTGAAACCCCATCAGTTTCAATTGTGATTCCTGGGGTTGATATTCCGGGCTCACCGATTTACATACCTCTGGTTTATGGTCTGATAGGTCTTGCAAGCGTTTTGATTGTACATGAGTTCTCACATGGTATTCAGTCTGTCGGTGAGAAAATCTCAATCAAATCAATAGGATTATTGCTGTTTTTCATAATTCCAGGAGCTTTTGTCGAACCTGACGAGGATGAACTGAAAGCCGCCAAAAGATCATCAAGGCTAAGGGTTTATGCTGCAGGAACCATTGCAAACGTTACCCTTGCGGTCATTGCTCTATTGCTTGTATCATTATGTTCAGCAGGCATTCCTCATTATTTTGCAGAAGACGGAATAGCCATCGACAGGATAGTTCCGGATTCACCGTCTGAAGGCATATTGAAAGAAGGCATGGTTCTTCAGGCAATTGACAATCACAAAATCACCAACACTACAGATTATCTGGATGTTGTAGGCACATATAAACCTGGAGAAAACATTTCGGTTCAGACGGACCAGGGTCAATATTCAGTGGTGCTAGGCAAAAATCCAAACAACGAATCTGTAGGATTTTTCGGAATTCAGGCGCAAAAGCATTTTGTGATGGTAGACAACAGCTTGGGTCCTGTACCTTGGGTACTGTTTGTGCTTGCCGAGCTTTTCCAGTGGGTTGCAATGCTTAACCTTGGAATCGGACTTTTCAACATACTTCCTTTAAAGCCTCTTGACGGAGGATACATGGTTGAAATATTGTTGAGCTATAAATTAAAAGAAGAACACTATAAGCCAATCGTCAATGCACTGTCAGTTGTAATGGCAATGATAATTGTATTCAGTCTGATTGCAGGTTTTATTTAAAAAAAGAAAAAATTATGAATGAAAGAATATAAATTCTTTCAAACTATTTTTATTATAATTCTTTACAAGCTTGAGCTAATTTTTTACCTAACTCGTAGCTTGCTTCATCTTCATCAGCGGTCGGTACGAAGTAGATTTCCTGAGTGTCTACAATATCGAATCCGCAGTTACCTAATTCTTCAGCGAGTTTTGCAGGAGCTCCTCCTCTTCCACCCATTGAACCGAAGGTAACGGCTTTTCTTTCAATACCTGTTCTGTTGAAGAGTAATCCTTTCAGGTAGTACATGATGTCTCCGATACTTGGGTATGGCACATCGTTGATTGTTGGGTCTCCAACAGCAATTCCTTTACTGGTCAGGATACTTTTTACGATTTCAGATCTTTCATCTTCGTGTAAGAAGAAGATTTCTACATCGAAACCTTCAGACATTGCACCTTCTGCAATTTCATGAGCCATTTGTTGGGTAGAGTAGTGCATGGTGTCGTAAATGATTGTGATTTTATCTTCACATACACCGGTAGCCCAGTTTTGGTAAGCTCCAATAATTTGCATTGGGTCGGTCCAGATTTGACCGTGAGATGGTGCAATCATTTTGATTTGATCAAGTAAACCTAATTCGACTACTTCATTTAATTTTTTAAGTACTAATTTGGAAAGTGGTGTAATTAAGTTTGCATAGAATTTTTGAGCTGCATCCATCAATACGTTTTCAGGAATTTCATCTGAAAATCTTTTGGTGAAACATAAGTGCTGACCGAATGCGTCGTTAGGGAATAAAATTCCGGTTTCATCTGCAAGTAAGGTAAACATGCTGTCAGGCCAGTGTAATAAGAATGCATCTAAGAATGCTAAGGTTCTTCCGCCAACATCTAAGGAATCTCCGGTTCCAACAGTAATGAATTCAGCACCTTCAAGAGCAGGATAGTGTTTTAACAATCCTTTAACTGCAATTTCAGTACAGTAAATAGGTGCTTCTGGGAATCTTCTGTGCAAGTCTACTAAAACACCGGAGTGGTCTTTTTCAACGTGATTTTGGATAATGTAGTCAACTTTAACTTCTTTTCCTTCTTGAGCAAAAGCGTCGTCGATACGTGCCATCATTTCTTTGGTTTTTCCAGGATAAGCATTGTCGATGAGAGCGACTTTGTCTTCTCCGAATACTAAGTATGCATTGTATGTGGTTCCATCTAATGTGTAACCGTGATAGGTTCTTAAGTCCCAATCGAGTACACCAATCCAGTATACTCCATCAGCTATTTTTTGTGCATTTGCTTTCATTTTAATCTACCATTTTAAATTTTTATTCATTTGATTAAATCTAATGAATTGTTATTATTTTCATATTAATTATTATATATAATTTTGTTTTATACGAACAGTTTCAAAAGTTCTGATACTTATTAGTATTCAACCGCTCTCTCTCAAGATATTATATCTATGAAAAATAGAGGTGTTAAGTATGATGAATGACGAGCTATTAAAAAATTTTTCAATAAGCTGCAACCATGCGCAGGGCACATTTTTCAGTTATGAGCTTTCGCTGAGAAAGTACTGCGAGTATTTTTGGTATGAGCTTAAAAGAGCTTCTTTATGAAGCTGAAGAAGATGAAAATAATGGAGTAAAATGGAAACACAGTCGATTAAAGGCAAAATTGGTTGAATATAGGCATTACATGTATCAGCATTATGCTCCAGGAACTGTTAGAAAAGAAATGAACTGTATTAAGTATTTTTACAAATTCTATGACATAGAGATATTGTCATTACCTAAGATTAATGAGAAAAGCATTCAAAAGCCTGCTCCAATATATTTCAAGGATTTGCCGGATAAGGCTGTTATAAGGGAAGCTTTTCAAATTGCTTCTCCTTTAATGAAAGCTATAATTTTGTTTTCCTGTTCAAGCGGATGTGCGAGAACCGAAACATTGAGCCTGACAATTGGAGATTATATTGAAGCGTTATCCGAATATTTGCCAAACAGAAATATGGATATTTTTAATGTAATAGATTATCTCAACGGTGTTGATGATGTTGTTCCAACATTTAGTATTTTGAGGAAAAAGACAAACAAGTATTACCTCACATACTGCAGTCCTGAAGCTGTAAAGGCCATTAACGCATATCTGTTGTTGCGGGATAAACCTCTGACTGAGGAAAGTCCATTGTTTAGGATTAGCAGGACATATATGGTGCAATCATTTGAAATGATTAATGATACTTTAGGCCTTGGAAGAGTTGGAAAGTATCGCAGGTTCAGAAGCCACATGCTTCGCAAGTTTCATGCATCAGCATTGTATAATAGTGGTATGAGTTTGGACAAGGTCAATGATTTGCAGGGAAAGGCCAAAAACAAAACAGATGCTGCATATTTCATAACAAACCCCGACGATTTGAAATTTGAATATATCAAGCATCTGCCAGCAGTAACAATCAATACTGATGTTGAAAAGATTTCCATCAAATCACCTCAGTTCATTCAAATGGAAAAGGAAAATGAATCATTAAGATTAGAAGTAGGTAGCATGAGAAATGAAATTGAGGAGATGAGAGGTTTGAAGAAAGAACTTTTAGGCATCATAAACATGGTTAGTGAAGGGTAAGGGTATTGATATAAATAAAATAATGGTGATAGTATTTGGCATATGTTGAATGCTATCAAAATCGATTATATATTCTATAACCTCTTTTTACATTTTTTTTAAAATTTTAAAAATTCATACTTCTTTTTTTCATTGATTAACTCTTTAAGTAACTTGTGAATATCTTTTGCAGTTCTTTGAGCTTTATTGACATTATTCTTTTTGAAACTTTCATGGTAATCTGCATTATTACGATATCTTCTTAAGTTAGATAGGGATTCACCTAACTCCTTCTCTTTATCGTTATTAGATTTACGTAAATCTTCAATGATGGCTTGATGTGAATTTTCATCATGGCTTATTCCGCGAATAACAGTTTCAAAGTAATCTTTCACTGGAATATAACAAGAGTAATAATATCTACCTACTGCTGAGCGCTGATATGCTTCACGAGGAGTTTTCTTTAAATCATCTCCCACTTCCTGAAATTCTTTCCAATCAAAACTCATAATAATTACCACAAATCAACAGTAAATAAACTTTTCACAGAATTATCATAGAGAGATGTTTTTCTAATTTCTTTATTTACTTTTTTTACTTCTTCCCAATCTTCATCAAAAGAATCTTCGTCGCCTTTTACATATAATATTATTTGATTAAAGTTTGGTATTTCAGGATCGCTATTAAATTCTAAGGCATAATCATGATTAGAAAAATGTTCTTTTATAATTGGTTTAGTACTTTTTATCAGTTCTAAAAGTCCAATGTTATGGAAAATAAAGTTTAAGATTTCTTCTTTATTTAACAATTCAAAATCACTTAAAATTGTTTTAAAAGATTCTATAAATGAAGGATATTTGTCAATATCAGTAACTGAATAATTACTAGAATCTACAGTATCACTTGTATGATTATAATTGTCAATTTGTTCTTCTGTTTCTACAAATCCACTACCTGAAATTGAAACATTATTTTTATTACTTATTGTGGTTGTAGCAAAATTACTCATAACTTTTCCTCCTTGTTCATTTCATCTCTTAAACTATCAGTTATTGCATCTTCAAATTTATTCCAAACATATTTATTCATTTGTTTCAATTCATCTACAACATCATCTATTGTTTTTACTTTAGTAGTTGTACAATCTAAATCCAAGATAAAATCTTTATCGAAATTTGGATCAGGATATGCTGCATTGAATAAACCATATTGGAAATTCAAAATATAATTCTCTTTTTTTATAGATAATTTATCTAAAACTTGTATAAATTCTTCAGTTTCTTCAAGATTACTGATATTATTGTTAAAATATTTTGGATTAATGCATTTTTGAAGTTCCTGCATAGTTTTTCCATCAATTTGGTTAATATATCTTAAACCTAAAAAAGATAAATCTTGAGGATTGTAATCTTTTAAAGCATTAAGTAATAATATGACATCATCTATGAAATATCTGAAGTGAGTGTATGCGCCTTTATTGTAATGGAGAATTAGACTTTTTGAAGTTAATTCCACAGATTTATCATGTTTACGGTTTTTGAAAACCCATAAAAAATTTCCTTCTTGAGAGGATATTTGTGTAGGTTTTCCAGTATTTACATCAATCCCAATATTGAATTCATGATTCCTTTTAATTATTGTATTAGGAAATTCTTTAGATATTTTTTTATGAAAATCTTTTGAAGCTTCTTTGTTTCCATATAATGAACTAATATTTGAAAAGTCAATTCTGAAAATAACTTCATTTAAATAAGGATTTTCGTATTTTTCTCCTTTTTGCATACCCTTTCATGTCTCCATTATCTCATTAATAAAACTATTATAGTATATTTAAT
>NZ_JAZQIJ010000021.1:0-2876 GCF_045541095.1 Methanobrevibacter sp. | reverse complement strand
TATAAATAGTTATATTTTTAAAAATTACCAAAAAATGCAAAAAAGGTTCAAAAATACAAAAATTAATTAAAAAAAATTCAAGTAAAATGAAAAAAAAGAGAATTTAAAATTAAATCTGTTTACTCTTCCAGCAGAATTATGTTTTTTGGGTTCACTTTCAAATACTGAGGAATCTCAAATTCATGTTCATGAATCTGTTTATCCACTTTCCACCACAAACCGTTTGCCAATGTTATATCCCATTCAAACGGCCTTTCCAATTTTTTTGAATTTATGGTTTCAAACACGTTTAAATCATCTTTATCTGCAGGAGAAAAATCATGTGCTCTTATTCCGATATGAGTAATGTTTGGTGAAATTTTTTGAGACACTTCAAATATTAAATCCCAATCCAACGATTTAACGTGATAATCGTCTAAAATCTCAATCTTTGAGATATTTTTACAACCTGTAAGTCTTGCAACGGAAACCCTTTTCGGATTTTCAAACATTTCATGAGTATGTCCTTTGGCTATGATTTTGCCTTTATCCAAAATCAGGAGTTCATCACAGAACTGGAATACCTCATCACGGTCATGAGTTACCAAAATGGAAAACCCTTCAAAATCCTTAAGGATATTTGAAAGTTCTGTACGCAGCTGCTCTTTTAAGAATGTGTCCATAGCACTGAAAGGTTCATCAAGCAATAATACGTCCGGACCATAAGCCATTATACGTGCTAAAGCAACCCTTTGCTGCTGGCCTCCAGACAACTGCCTAGGATATCTTTTTTCCAATCCTTCTAGATGGAAGCGTTTAATCATTCCAGATACGATATTCTTATCATAATTCTTCGGAAGTCCTGCTGCGACATTTTCCTCAACAGTCATGTTTGGAAACAAAGCATAATTCTGAAAAAGATACCCCACGTTTCTTTTTTGAGGTTTGAGATTGATTTTCTTATCGGAGTCAAAATAAACCGTTTCACTATCAGTCGTCAGGCTTACAATACCCTTATCAGGATCAACAATGCCCGCAACGGATTTTAATGTCATACTTTTACCGCAACCAGAAGGACCAAGAATGCCCAAACATCCTTTTTTCAATTCAAAATCAACATTCAAGTCAAATTCTTTGAGTTTCTTTTGAATATCCACTTTTAACATTTTATCCATTAACAATCCTCCTGAAACCATACATTATTTCCATTGCCTTTCCTTTCGAATTGAAACATAATCCATAATGAAAATGGCTATGAATGATATGATGACGATAAATATCACATAATTGAATGCATCTCCCATATTTCCAGCGGCCACTTCGGAATATACTGCCATTGGCAGAGTTCTTGTTTGTCCTGCAATGTTTCCGGCAAGCATTGCAGTTGCACCAAATTCGCCCAGACCTCTCGCATATGCAAGAATTCCTCCGCTGATTATTCCAGGCAATGCATTTGCAAATAGGATTTTCCAGAAAATTTTCCACTCTGACATTCCCAGTGTACGGCCGGCATCCAGCAGGTTGGAATCTACCTGTTCAAATGCTCCTCTTGCAGAACGATACATCAGCGGAAATGACATTACAACTGCCGCAATGACTGTTGCGGTCCATGAAAAAGCAATTTTAACAGTGAAAAAATCAATGAAAAATTTACCGATTGGTCCTCTGACACCAAAAATATACAATAAAAAGAATCCCACTACAGTAGGAGGTAAAACGATTGGCAATGTGAAAATCCCATCAAGAACTATTTTTATGGTATCGTTTTTCATCTTGACAATACCCCAAGCAACAATCAAACCTACAAAAAAGGTTATGAAAATTGATAAGCTTGCAGTTTTCATTGAAATGAAAATCGGGGACCAGTCCATTGCCATGTCTTTATACCTTCACATAATTAATAATTAAAAACCAAATCTATTCATGAATACTAAAACCATATTCTACAAATACATCTTTAGCTTCTTTAGTTTGTAAAAAGTCCATAAATGCTTTTGTTGCATTTGAATCTGTTGAATTTTTAAGAGCTGCTATAGGATAGATAACAGGAGTTTTTAAATCATCACCAGAAGCTTCACAAACTACTTTAACATCACCAGTAGATTTAGCATCGGTAGCGTATACAATACCACATTCAGCAGAACCTTGAGCTACTTGGTTTAATACAGCGGTAACGTCAGTACCTAAAGACAATTTGGACTCTACATCGCTCCAGACACCAGTATTGTTCAATACTTCTTTAGCATATTGACCTGCAGGCACGGATTCAGGATCACCGATAGCGATGTTACCGTCAATATTTTTCAAATCTTCAAATGAAGATATGTTGGTTGTTGAATTAGCAGGAACTATTAAAACAACTTTGTTTTCTAAAAATTGAAGATTTGTACTGTTATCAACTAATCCTTCCTCAGCTAAAGCATTCATCTGTTTGTTAGCAGCAGACATAAATACATCCGCTTTTAAACCGTTTTCAATTTGAGTTTGTAAATCTCCACTTGAAGCGTATGTAGGAGTGACTTTTACTCCAGGATATTTTTCCTGAAACATTGGAATTAATTTTTCGTCAAACGCATTTTTCAAACTAGCGGCTGCAGCCAAATTAACTTCCTGTCCATTGAGGCTTGTATCATTAGCATTGCTACTGCCAAAGTCAAACCATCCTGCGGAACATGAACCAATACTAACAACTGCCACTATAGCAAAAATAGCAATAAGTAATATTTTTTTATTCATTTTTCCCCACCTTAAATAATTAATACACTATCCGACATTAAATTCAAATAATTAAAGATTTACAATTGAATGCTTGAAAAATCATCAGATAATATCATTCACATCTAACTTAAATTAAATATAATAATCTTGCTAAAATCCAAAAAAACACAACATTAAAC
>NZ_JAZQIJ010000020.1:0-3310 GCF_045541095.1 Methanobrevibacter sp. | reverse complement strand
ATTATGAGAGATTGGAGTTTCTGGGTGATTCAGTTTTAAGTTTAATAATATCAGAATACCTTTTCAAAAAATACCCCCAATATGAAGAAGGAAAACTGACCAAACTCAGGGCAAATTACGTATGCCAGAATGCATTGATCTATTATTCGGATGAACTGGGTTTGGAAAAATATCTTAAGATAGATTCCACTGATTCAATATTGACTAAAAATGAAATAATTTCAATCACTGCAGACATATTTGAATCGTTTTTGGGTGCAATATTTTTGGACCAGGGTATTGAATTTGCAAAGGATTTCATCAGAAGGTATATTTTCCAATATATTGACGATAAGAAAATCTTTTTTACAGATTACAAATCTGCAATAAAGGAATATGGGGATGCACAGGAAATAGAAATATCCTACAAGGTATTAAGTGAATATGGCGTTCCCCATGATAAGGTTTTCAACATATCCATTCTTCTTGACGGTAAGGAAATGGGTGTAGGAACCGGAAAGAATAAAAAGGAAGCCGAACAAGCGGCTGCAAAAGAAGCTATGGAAAAATTGAATATTGGTGTTTTAGATGAATGAAGAATCTGTCGGTATTGTTGAGACAAAATATTTGGATATTGATGATCCAATTGAATTGGATAGCGGTAGGGTTCTCAGCAATGTTACTGTTGCATATGAAACCTATGGAGAGCTCAATAAGGAAAAATCCAATGCTATCTTAATTTGCCATGCATTGACAGGAGATGCCCATGCCGCAGGTTGGCATGAAGGCGATAGAAAGCCTGGATGGTGGGAAATAGTAATAGGTCCCGGAAAAGCTATTGACACTGAAAAATATTTCATAATATGTTCAAATGTCCTTGGAGGATGTAAAGGAACCACAGGCCCGAGTTCAATCAACCCCGAAACCGGAAAAGAGTATGGTATTGACTTTCCGGTAATTACGATTAAGGATATGGTAACAGTCCAGAAGAAATTAATTGATTCATTAGGAATCGATCAGATGTATGCAATTATTGGAGGGTCCATGGGCGGAATGCAAGTTCTCCAATGGCTTGTTTCATACCCTGAAATGACAAGAAAGGCAATTCCTATGGCTACCGCTGCAATGTCTTCACCGCAGCAGATAGCATTCAATGAAGTTGGCCGCCAGTCCATATTTTCAGATCCTAACTGGAATGAAGGAAATTACTATGAAACAGGCAAAAAGCCTGAAAACGGACTTTCCATAGCCCGTATGATTGCACACATAACCTATTTGAGCGACGAGTCCATGTACATCAAGTTCGGCCGTGAACTTCAGGACAAGGACAAGATAAGCTATGACTTTACAATAGATTTCCAGGTTGAAAGCTACCTGAAACATCAGGGGGAAACCTTTGTAAAGCGTTTTGATGCTAACAGTTATTTATTCATTACAAAAGCGGTTGACCTGTTCGATTTGTCAGTAAACAATTCATTGATTGACGGATTGAAGGATGTGTCTGCAAAAATTGAAGTCATATCAGTAGATTCCGACTGGTTATATCCTACAGAACAGAGTACTGAAATCGTAACTGCCCTTAATGCCAATGATGTGGAGGTCTCTTATTCTGAAATAAAATCCAACTACGGTCATGATGCATTTCTGCTTGAAAAGGGTCAGCTGAATTTCATAATATCAAAATTCCTTTCCAACAATGTCGTAAAAGACGTTATGAAGGATGTTGTAGTTACAATCAAGGATGATGCCACCGTTCAGGATGCTGCGAAAATAATGCTTGAAAAACAGGTAACACACATTCCGGTCGTTACTGATGATTTGAAACTGATAGGTATCGTCACAAGCTGGGATTTGTCAAAATCCATTGCACTTAATACCAATTACTTAAAAGACATCATGACCACAACCGTCAAGTTCTGTCAGGCGGACGAGTCCATTGAGGATGTGGCTCGCATGATGAACAAGCACGACATATCTTCACTTCCTGTTGTTGATGGGGACATGAAGGTATTGGGAATCATTACAACAGACCAAATCAGTCATTTACTCAGTTAAATAACTGATTTACTTTTTTTATTATTTTTTAGGGGACACTATTATTTCTCGAAAGGCTAAATTTATCGATGGAGTTAAAAAGGGTATTCCAATTACATTCGGATATGTTCCGATGGGAATTGGCTATGCTGCTATTGCGATGAAGGCAGGGTTCACTTCCCTTCAAACGATTTCAATGTCATTTCTGGTTTATGCAGGAGCGGGCCAGATTATAGCTGCTTCAATGGCTCTCTCATCAGCCAGCGTAATGGCAATTATCCTTACGAATTTTGTTGTCAATTTAAGGTATTTTGTAATGTCAACATGTGTTTTAAACAAGATTGAAGACGGTAATTTGCCTTTGAGAATATTTTCAGCACATCTTACAGTTGACGAATCATTTGCAATGTTTTCATTAAGTTCGGATTCTTCAATATGGACATATCTTGGAATATCTCTAACTTCCTGGCTGAGCTGGTGTCTGGGAGCTGCAATCGGTGTCGTTACATTGAACTTGCTTCCTGTAATTGTAACAAACAGTTTTAACATTTCATTATATGCATTGTTTGTAGCTATTCTGGTGCCTTCCATCAAGGAATCAAAGCAGATTGCACTTCTTGTTTTAATTACTGCTGTATGCAATATTGTCTTAAGCCAGTTTCTGGGAAACTGGTCTTTGATTGTATCAACACTTGTTGGAGCTGCTGTCGGAATGTATATTGTCGATGATGAATATCTGCTTAGGGGTGATGCCTGATGGATTATATCAGTTTGATAATTCTTGGATGCGCCATTGTAACTTTTATTCCAAGGCTTATTCCAGCACTGTTTATCAACAGGCTCAATTTCCCGCCAAAGGCTGAAAAGTTCCTGAATCTGATTCCATATACTGCCCTTGCAGCTCTGATATGTCCTGGCGTTTTGACTGTTGACAATCAGCTGTGGTATATAGGTCTGATCGGTGCGGTTGTAGCGGCAGGCCTTGCATGGAAAAAGGTTCCTTTGGGAGCTATTGTAATTCTGACAGTAGTTGTATTGATTACTGTTTATTCTATTGTTCCGTTTTTCTAAAATTAGTTTTTTTTAGTTCCAAGCAGTGAATTTAGAGGAAAAAAGGGTTGATAATTTAATAAGTATGATTCTGCTTGGAACTGTGTGATGTAACAAAAACTGTTAATGTAATGTTACATAAGTTAAAGATGAATTACATAGTATATAAATGTTTCGTTTTTTATTTTTTATATAAATCTTGATTTTAATTAAATATTTTTCTTATATTCGAGCCAGTATATATCTT
>NZ_JAZQIJ010000019.1:0-5834 GCF_045541095.1 Methanobrevibacter sp. | reverse complement strand
GTTAAAAATAAATATATAATGTAATGTCAATTTTATGTTGGTGTTGCTGTATTAAATTATTAAAAACGATATTTATGATATCAGAATGTTTGAATTAAATCCTTTTAGGTTTGATTTAATGGAATAATATAATTTGATGTTATTGGGTTAATAAAGCTTGGATAAGTATTACTAAATCAATGTTTATTGGTATTATTCGGCCTAGTACTTTAAATGATGATTATAATTGACTGCAGTTATGGTTTGTCATTGCCTGTACGATAATGGTTGATAATTGTATTTATAATGGTTCAAATTAACTTTCAGATAAATTTAATATATTGTTTCATGTTTAAATGATGTTTTTATTCGACTCCTCCGGAGAGAATGAAAATTGATAAACAATAGCATTATTTTAATAATTTATTTTATGTAAAAGAAAAGTTTCTGCTGTTTCGATTATATTGAAACGGTTGAAATTATAAGAAAATTAGAGGTTGAAAATTGAGTATTTCTGACACTTAAACTCTATTTAAGATGATGGAAATACAAAAATTAAAATTTAACATGTCTGAAAAAAGATTATTATCAAAAAATAGATATAAATTGTTATTTATTCTGATAATGGTTTTGTGCTTATGTACAACACAGGCAGTAATTGCTAGTGATATTCAAGTTACACAAAATTTAACCGTTGATGACGATTCAGATTCAATTAACAATGCAATCGATGATGCCAAAGCAAATTCTGCTACGGATAAGTTAGGTGCTTCAAACCTTGAAGTCCTGTCTGCCGGTGAACGTACACTAAATAATCTGTACGCTTATACATACTACACTGATGAAGGTGGAGTGTATGATATGCCTGCTGATTATAAATATAATCCAAGCACTGATGACTATCTTTATGAGTATGGTGTATATATTTTTAAATCCATAACCATTGATGGACACGGCCACTACATTGACGGGGCAGGCGCAGGCCCCTTAATGTTTATTAATGCAAATAATGTCATTTTGAAAAATATTACATTCATCAATGGAGTAAACTCTCCAGTTAAAGTTTATGGTAATAATGTGCAGTTTATAGACTGTAAGTTTATAAACAACACTGGTAGCTGGGGTGGAGCAGTCTACTCAGAGGCTACATATGCTACTTTAACCAACTGTAAATTTGAAAACAATACTGCTACCAGTTATGGTGGTGCTATAGATATCAATAAGGGTATACTTGACATTGATGGATGTGACTTTATAGATAACAAAGCAAAATATGGTGGTGGAGCAGTTCATATCGAAGCTTCTGCTACAGATCAGGTGATTTCTAATTCCAATTTCACTGGAAACTCCCTGACATTATCAACCATAGGCGGTGGTGCAGTTTCTACAAAAGCAAGCAGAACAACCATTAGAGATTCCACTTTTGACCAAAACAATGCGAAAAATAAAGGTGGTGCTGTTTACATTGATGCAGATGACTGTACTATAGAACACACTGCATTCACACATAACTATGCAGAAAATGGTGGTGCAATCTATTGGAAAGGTAATGGTGGTTCCTTAACTAATTCCTGGGATATCTATGAAAACGAAGCACAATATGGTGGAGCCATTTACTTTGACGGTACAAACGGCAATATTTACAACTCCCGTATACATCACAACAAGGCTACTAACACTGGTGGAGGTCTTTATTTGAACGGACCTGTCAACATAATATACAGCCACTTCGATAGTAATAATGCTGTAACAGGTGGTAGTATTTATGCTGATTATAGTGCTGACGGTACATATATAGACCATACAAACTTCGGTCAAAACTGGATTGAAGGTGAAGGTGGTGCTATCTTCTGGGAAGCTCCTAACGGTATTGTGAACAATTCCGTATTCTATAATAATGGTGTAAGCGGTGAAAATTTCGCTCCAAGAGGTGGTGCTGTCTATTGGAACGGTGAACACGGATTGATAAACAACTCTCAGTTCACATACAATTATGCTTACAATTATTATTATGGAGGTTCTGAAGGTGCAGCATTATATGTTAATGATGCAGGTAAAGATTTATCTGTAGAAAATTCCAAATTTGAGGATAATACTGCATATTCTTATGGTGGTGCTATTTCCTGGAAAGGAGAAAACGGTAAAGTTTACAATTCAGTATTCAACAGAAACAAAGCTGCAACTGAAGGTGGAGCGATTTACAGTAAAGGTAAAAATCTTTCAATCAACAAATCAAAATTCAATAATAACGATGCAACTTATTTAGGTGGAGCACTTGCTTTGGAAGCAATTGCCACTATAAATGGTTCAGAATTCCAGGAAAACACAGCAAACAAAGGTGGAGCTGTCTATTGGGATGCTCCTAACGGTACTGTAAACAATTCATATTTCTATAAAAATAAAGCATATTATGCTGGTGGAGCAATTTCTGCAGACTACTACCTTCCAGAAGTAGAAAAACATATCCATAATTCTTTATTTGAAGAGAACTATGCTCAAAATTATGGTGGTGCGATTGCATCTCTATATACAGAAATTGTTAACTCAACATTTAAGAATAACCGTGCAAATGTAGGTGAGGCTATAAACTCATACTCCACAGAAATATCTGACGATTCAACTTTCATAAATAATGATGTTGTTGTACAGACAACAGAACTCATTGAAATTAACTTTGGGGATTCAATAGGTAATTCAACACGTAAAACCAATACAACTTACATTGCGGTGTGTGTTGAAAGATATACTCAATTCCCACATCTCGGATTGAAAGATGATTCTCTCAGCAGAATGATAAATATCATAAATCATGAAAGCATTGCAGACTATCTTAAAATATTAATATACAATTACTATAATTCAACAGACGATGTATTTCGTTTAGCAAAAGAAAAAGTTTTATTCTATTCAGAAAATGATAGAGATAATCCAGATCATTGGAATAATTTAGTTCCGATTTCAGCTGTTGATTATTTAAGCAGGGCAGTTCACGAGTTCTCAGACCATGATTACTGGAACAGCGATCACCCTCTTGTAAAACAAACTTTGGAATTATATAGAACCGTATATGATAATGGTAATAAAATACCTGATAAGTTCATCAAGGAAGTCAATGGAAGTCTTATTGAATATGATTTCAGTTCAATGATTTCTTCAACTTCACAAAGTCTGTTCCTGTTTAATATGATTAAACACAACATGACTGTTGAAAAAATTGCTTTGGACGATATTGTATACCTTGGAAATCAAACAAGATTCAAAATTGTTGTAACAAACAATGGAGAATCCATCTTAGGTAATATAACCGTTAATGAAACTAAACATGACGGTTTAAAATTAGTTAACTATACTTCCGATGAAGATTCATGGACAGGCAATATCAAAACAGGCATATTCAAATACAATGGTATTTTGAAACCAGGTGAAAAAGCATCATTCATCGTTATCTTTGATACACTTATAAAAGGCAACTTAACTAATGTTGTTGTCGGTTCAAGTAATCAAACTAAAAACAAAACAGCAAATAACACTACTGAAGTAGTGCCAATCAGAGTCAATGTAACAAAAGTATGGGACGATGACAATAACCGTGATAAATTAAGACCTAATAATGTAACAATTTACCTATGGGCTGATGGTGTTAAAATCAAAGAAATAGTTTTAAATGACACTAATAAGTGGAATTTCATTTTCAAAGATTTACCAATGGTTAAAAAGGGTAAAATAATCGATTATAAGGTTACTGAAAAGCTTATTGACGGTTATACTGCAAAAATCATCAACAATACTGTAGATGATTTCACCAAAATAGTTGCTAACAACACTTATGTCTTCACAATTAACAACACTCATGTTCCTGCTAGGACTAATGTGTCTGTTGTTAAAATTTGGAGTGATAAGAATAACCAAGATGGCATAATGCCGGATAATGTAACAGTTGTATTGTTTGCTGACGGTAAAGAGATTAATCGTATTGTTTTAAATGCTTCAAATAGGTGGAGTTTCACTTTCACTAATTTACTCGTTTATAAACATAATGGTACTAAAATCGAATATACCGTTAATGAGACTGCTGTTCCAGGTTACACTGCCAATATTACCAGTGATGGTAAAGGAAATTGGACTGTTAACAACACTCATGTTCCTGCTGTGACTGTGGTTAATGTTACTAAGGTTTGGGATGATGCTAATAATCAAGATGGTGTTAGACCTGAGTCTGTGACTGTTGTTTTGGTTGCTGATGGTACTGTAGTTGATAGGGTTACTTTGGATGCTTCTAATAATTGGACTGCATTGTTTGAGAATTTACCTGTTAAATCTGCTGGTGAAGTGATTAATTACACTATTGAGGAAGTTAGTGTTGTTGGTTATGAGTCTGCTGTTTCTAATAGTAGTGCTTATAATTGGACTGTTACTAATACTCATGTTCCTGTTGTGACTGAAGTTAATGTTGCTAAGAAATGGATTGATGCTGATAACCAGGATGGTGTAAGGCCAGATAAAGTAACTGTTGTTTTGGTTGCTGATGGTAATGTGGTTGACAGTGCTGTGTTAGATGATAGTAATGATTGGGCTGCAGTATTTGGTGATTTACCGGTTTATAGTGCTGGTAATGTGATTAAGTATGAGGTTCAAGAGTTGTCTGTTGCTAATTATTCATCTGTGGTTTCTAATGAGACTGCGTATGTTTGGACTGTTACTAATACTCACGTTCCTGTTGTGACTGAAGTTAATGTTGCTAAAGTTTGGAATGATGCTAATAACCAAGATGCTGTCAGGGCAAATAATGTGACTGTTGTATTACTTGCTGATGGTATTGAGATCAACCGTGTTGTTTTAAACAGCGATAATGATTGGAAGTTCACTTTCGAGAATTTACCTGTTTACAATGCCGGTGAGGTTATCAAATATACCATTGAAGAGTTGGACGTTGCAAATTACACAGCTGCAATTTCTAACAATACAGCATATGACTGGACAGTTGTTAACACTCATGTTCCTGCTGTGACTCAAATCAATGTTGTCAAAGTTTGGAACGATGAAAACAATAAAAACAATGTCCGTCCGGATAGCATTAGGGTAATTTTAATTGCTGATTCCCATGTTGTTGGCTATGCACGTTTGGATAACGGCAATAAATGGAAACATACTTTCTCCAATTTGCCTGTCTACAATAACGGTAAAACAATCAAATATTCCATTGCTGAGTTGGATGTTCAAAATTATACCGTTCAAATTTCAGATGACAATAACGGTAATTTTGTAATTACCAATACTATCGTTGAGGTTTACACACCTGATACAAGTGTAGAGCTCATCACTCACAACGAAACTGTTGATGAAAAAGAAGAAGTTGTCATTATCGTTAAAAACAACGGAACTACCAATTTAAAAGAAATATATGTTACATATGATAATCTCACTGATGATATCATTCAGGAAATATTAACATATAATGATGATTGGGTATTTGACGGTGTCAACAAATTCATATACAATAAAACTTTAGGAGCAAACGAATCTGTCAATTTAACTATTGTCTACAATATAACTCATAATGAAAACAATGAGACTCCTGTGGACAATACTACAGAACAAAATGAAACCAGTAACAATACAACCAACGAAACAAATGAGACTATCCCTCCTGAAGTGGTAACTCCTAGCCCGGAACATCCTGTTCCTGCTAAACCTCATGTAACTAAACACGTAAAACCTGATTCACATGCAACCGGTAATCCGTTAGTATTGCTGTTACTTGCATTGATGATTCCATTAATCAGAAGAAAACAAAAATAAATATTTAGGAAGTTTATTTACTTCCCTTTTCTTTTTTTTTTAAAATTCAAAATTTT
>NZ_JAZQIJ010000018.1:0-5761 GCF_045541095.1 Methanobrevibacter sp. | reverse complement strand
AAAAGTATATGAATATTACTAAAAATTAAAAATTGATTTCAATTAGTAAAATTGCTTTAAAATATTAAAATTTATGTTAAATCGAACCAAAACTATTTATAATTATTTAATTAAATTATAACTAACTTAAAGAGGAGTTATGACATTATGACTCACAAACACCACAAAATTTATGACATAATATTAAAAATAATTATTACAACATACTTAAGTGAATTTTTGGCATACATTGGCATTGATAAAAATATTGTTGAAGTCCTAAAAACCGAAATTACTACATTAAGAGGACGGACAGTGTATCTGGATTTCCTATGTAAAGTTGATGATGATAAATTGTACAATATCGAATTTCAGCTTAAAGGTGCAGAACCTGATGACATGGAAAGATTTTTCGATTACAACATTATTGCAACAGTAAGGCATGACTCAACAACTGAAAGTGCAGTAGTAACACTTAACAACCCATCAAAAATCAAAAATATTGAAATAAATGAATCAATAGATTTTCACCCAAAGTTTTGCCATTTAGGCAATAGAGACTATGAAAAAATTTTAAATAACATTGAAAATAAAGTTAATGACAACTTTAAATTAACTAGCTTTGAAGAGATATCCCTAATGTTAATGGCACTTCTTCCAAAGAATAAAAACAAGCCAAAAACTCTAAAAAGAATTTTAAATATATTAGAAAATAAAAATTCATTTGATAAATCTAAATTTAACATTATTGAAGGAGTTATTCAATTAGAAATTGAAAGATTCATACCAAAAGATAAATTAAACGAATTTGAAAGGGAGATTGAAATGACACCAGAAACACAAGAAATATTTAAACAGGCACTTGAAGAAACAGACAAGAAAATGATTCAACTTGAAATAGATGAAGCACGAAAACAAGCAAAAATTCAAGGAAGAATAGAAGGAAAAGCGGAAGGAAGAATAGAAGGAAGAATAAAAGGAAAAGCAGAAGGAAAAGCGGAAGGAAGAATAGAAGGAAGAATAGAAGGAAGAATTGAAGGAAGAATAGAGGGAGAACGAAAAGGTATTGAAAAAATTGCAAAAAACCTAAAAAAGATACACACCGATTCTGAAATATGTGAATTAACAGGATTAAGTTTAAAAACAGTGCAAAACTTATAAAATCTGACAATTTGAAATTAAATAAAATATCTAATCTCACCTAACTATATATTGTCCTGGATTTAAAAAGTCATCTAAAAAATGAATGTAGACATCATCATCTGCAAGTTCCTCTAGAGAAACAAACTCATAAGTCTCAACAATAGTTTTCCTAAGGTTTTTACCAATCTTAATCAAGCGAATGTGTTCAGGAGTTAAAATATATTCGATAAATTTAAGTGCATCGCTGAATTCCCTTTTCTGCAGATGAACAAGATAATCATCAATCACAAAGCAGTTTTCACTGCCGTACTTTGATGCAAAATTTCTGCATGCTCTGTCGATATAAACTTTAGGCCCCTGATTGATTTTAACTGAATTTAGTTTTGAGGATGCAAGTTCAAGCAATATTACAGCAGAATTCTTTTCATCTGATGAATAATCGCCCTTAAAAACATTGAATTCATTACCGTTTATTTTTTCTATTAAAGAACCTGTTGTTGTCTTGAGCTGCGGATGCAATGTATCAAGAGGCATCTCGGGAATGGCGAACCTGATTGCTATAAAATCACTGCCCCTTTTTTTTAATTCGTCCAAAATCTCAGTTTTATCCAGTGATTTACTTAATGGATAAAAGTAATCTCTTTTATTGTCTGATGATAGGTAATTTCGGGCAGATTGAATAAATTCACTCATCTTGTTTAGTCTCAAAGCGGCTCCTACATTTCGGTTCTTGTCTGTCGGGTCAATTACGATTAACGGATCCTTGAAATTGCCTGCCGTACCATATTCCTCCAAGTCAATGACCTGGCCGTATTTCCAGCTGCATGCCTGTTTTAATGTCTCTTCAAAAGTGCCGTATTTTATAATGAGCAGTTCACACAGATAACCCGCAAAACCACCGACCTTAAACTCTGAGCCATATGTTCCGGTCATGTCCATGAACTTTTTCAAAAGAAGAACCTCATCGCAGCCTTCAGAGGATAATTTTTCCTTTACATACCTTGTATGGAGAATTGTCCTGTCTACGGCTGAGCGTATTTGTTCTCCCATTTCAATTGCATAGCATGGTACAAAATCGACTTCATATCCGTCGATGTCTGATGTGACATAAGGATGTGATGCGAAATGATGGGAAGCTTCACCTCCAAATGCATCATTGCATTTATGAGCCAGATATAAACCTTTTTTCTTTAAAGTGTCCTTGCTGACGTCCAAAGGAAAAGCAATGAATATGTCAATGTCTGATTTTCCCTTAAGAGCAGTATGTTTTGCAACAGATCCAACGATTGTAACTTTTGCATCAATGCCTTCATCATCACAGGTTTTCTGTAAATAACTGACTAATTTTGAAGACATTTCGTCAATCTGGTGCTGTTCATCTGAAGTAGGTTTTATATCATTCAATATCTGCTCATAATCCATCATATCACAATTCGAATACTTCTAAATCTTCATAAATAGGTCCTTGAGGTGTTAGTGTAGATTTTTTAAGAATTATTTTATCAACTGGCATTTCACCTATGTCTATTTCATCAAACTCTTCGATTTGAGATTTAACCTTATCCTTGTTTTTGCCGGACCTCATGCGTCCGATGGTGAGATGTGTTGAAAATCTCTTGTCCTTGTCAAAGCCAAGTTTCACAAATTCCTTATCAAGCTCATCATGCAGTTTTCGAACAATGCCATCTTCGTCAATACCCAACCAGATGACCTTGATTCGGCTGGTGTTTGGAAAGGCTCCGCATCCTTTAATCTTAATGTTGAACTTGTCAAAATCCTTTAAAACACCGGAAATCTTTGATGATAGAACATCAATTCCTTCTGTGTCGATATCTCCAAAGAATTTCAATGTGAGATGAAGGTTTTCCATCTCGACATATTTGACGTTTGCGTCAATTCCTTTAAATTCCTTAATGACCCTGTATATTTTGGCCTTAACATCCTCATCAATGTCTATTGCAAGAAATGCCCTAAGCTGACTCATCAAAACACCTATTGTTCAATAATTGTTTCATCAATTGCTATTCCGAAGTGACGTGCACTTGTCTCAATATAAACTTTGACCTTGTCGCCAGGCTTGACATCAGCAACTGATAAAGGCTGGTTTTCAGCATCAACTATTCTTATTGTTTCTGCATTTTGCAGGAGTGTGCGTATGGTTTGGCCTTCATATTCCGCTTCAAGCAATATTAATGGGCGTCTTTCTATCTTGCTTCTTCCGACATAAGCTGTTCTTGTTTCACCTTCAGTATTGACAATGAGAACTTCATCTCCGGCAACCAGTTCTGAGAGATATCTTGTCTTGTTTCCAGGAACCATTACGTATGCCTGAACAGGTCCTGCATTTACCCTGAACGGCCTTGATGCCACATATTCGCTTTCCAAACTTTCAGAATGAACCAGAAACATTGATTTTGAATATGAACCAATAAGCATCCCTTCACCAGGTTTCATCATGTCTGTTGTATCAACGCATACCCTGTCGCCTGAGCCCAATGGCTTGACGTTAGTTATTGTTGCTATTTTAAGTTCAAATTTTGTTTGTGATGCTTCAACTACTTCCTGAGCGATTTTTTTGGTTTTGTTGAAGTCATTTGCTTCAAAAATTACTCCATCGGTTCCGTGCTCAAGTGTTTCTAAAGCCACTTTGGCTCCGTCAACGTCACGTACCGCTGCAATGATTTGAACATCCTCTTTCTGCAAATCTGCAATGATGTTTTCAAGAGGAATGATAGTCCAGTCGGTTCCGACAAGTATGACATAGTCTACGATTGAACCTAATTTTACAGCAAGCTGTTCATGTGCCTTATCTGTAATAATAACATATGCACATACGGTTTTACCTTCACTTTTAGCCTTTTTTGCATTTGCGATATCAACAGAGTCAGTAAAGTCATCTTTAAGGTCAATTACACCGTCACCTTCACCGTTGATACCGACCAAAAATATATCTGCATCATCAGTGTTTGAGATGATTTTAACGTTTCCAAGCTTTCTGATTTGTTCAATGTCATCCAAATCAAGGACATGATCAATTCCAGACTCCAGTGCGGTGGTAATCATTTCCTTTTTATCATCCCACACTTCGTCGGGAGTTGATATCCATGCAAATTTGTTTTGCATCTAATCACCTATTTTAAGAATTCCAATGCTTCATCAACTTCAAGGTCGTGGTGTACAACTTCTGATATTGCTCTTGTGATTTTACCAGGGTTTGCGGCCTGGAAAAGGTTACGTCCGAATGCAACACCTGCACCACCGACTTCAAGGGAATCTTTAACCATCTGCAAGAGTTCTTCATCGGTTTCGACTTTAGGGCCGCCTGCAATTACAACAGGAACAATAGCTCCTTCAACAACTTCTCTGAATGAATCAGGGTCACCAGTATAGTTGGTTTTGACGATGTCAACACCGAGTTCTGAACCTACACGTGCGGCGTGTTTAACGAATTCAACATCGTGTTCGTTTTCTACCTTTTGGCCTCTAGGGTACATCATTGCAAGCAATGGCATTCCCCAGTAGTCACAGGTTTCTGCAATTTGACCTAATTCCTGAAGCATTTGGCTTTCGGTTTCACTGCCTAGGTTTACGTGGATAGATACTGCGTCTGCACCTAGCTGAATAGCTTTTTCAACAGTTGTAACTGTTACTTTGTCATTTGGGTCTGGTGCTAGGGATGTACTTGCTGATAAGTGAACGATTAAACCGATATCTTTACCGTAACCACGGTGTCCTTGCTGTACGATACCTTTGTGCATCAATATTGCATCTGCTCCTCCCTGAGAGATGCTTTCAACTGTTTCATCCATATCAATAATTCCTGGAATCGGACCGCTTGATACACCATGATCCATTGGTGCGATTACTGTTCTTTTTGTATTTCTATTTATGATTCTTTCTAAACGAATCTTTTTACCTATCATTATATAACCTCGATGTAATTTTTCTAAATAATAATATTTAAGATTAATTGTACTAAAAATAGACAATCTAATGGAATTTCCTTAAAATCCCTTAGAATAGTTAAATCTTGATTAAAAAAAACATACTCCAATCTAAAAAGCAACAATTTAATAATTCAAATAAAATATTGATTTAATCTTTATTTTGTGATAAATCTTCATAAACTATTTTCATATGAGGATTGGTCTCAAGATTGATTAGGTTATCAAAAAAGTATTGAACTATAAATTTACCCTTATCGGTAATGCTGTAAAATTTTACCTTTTGGTTTTGAAGCTGTTTCCACTCGCCAACAATCAGTCCTGACTCTTCCATGTCCTTTAAAATAGGATATATCTTACTGGCATTATGTTTTTTCAGTGTGCCTTCGGAAATAAGATTGCTGAAAAATTTATCCAACTCCTGAATAATAGCATAACCATGAAGGGATTCGTTATATTTTATAAACCATAGTATCAAAAAGCGGGAAATGCCGTTTACACTATGCTTTAGCACTTTATTGTTTTTTAAAAACTCTTGATATTCTTTTGACATTTTAATCATTTTACAAGAAAAAATTGATTTTTTCTTTCTTTTTATGAAAATATTTGCAAAATCTGTATTATTTTTAGATAGTATTATTATATATGAATCAAGTAATATTTATAATAATCCCTAAATTAGTGGATTTTTTTTG
>NZ_JAZQIJ010000017.1:0-16904 GCF_045541095.1 Methanobrevibacter sp. | reverse complement strand
CAAGTTTAAAAACTTTAAAATCATAAAATATGCTATTTTAGATTATTTTTTATAAATTAATATCAATAAAATATTTTAGTAATAAAACTAATATTATAATATTAATAAAAGGTTAAGGTAATGAAAAATGAAGAAGGAAATAGCAATCATATTATTAGCATTATTAATCGTTGCCCCAATGGTCCAAGGAGTTACCGCTTCTAAAACCGTTTTTATAACATCAGACAATATCATTGACCACGATAATGATGTTAATATGTTAAACTCAATTAAAAAGTACGTAGAGGAAATTAGCGGTGGCGAACTTCAGGTAATCGTAGATAATCAAGCCCCATCACCAGGAGAAGGATATAGAGCAATACAAGTAACAAGCGACATAAGTATCTGTTTAGCCGCAGCAGACGGGGGAAATTACCTACAATTGGTAGACAGCACAGTTAATACACCAAAACAAATTATTTTGGTTAATACTGGAGATTACGATTTGGAAAATCACAGCCAGTACCTCAGAAGAGCTTGGGATGACAATTATTCCAATGAAACATATATGGGCATGCACGATCCCGGCACATTCCTTAAAAATGCCGGAATATATTACATACAACCGTTAAAAGAATTTCCTAACAACGGAAAAAACGGTTATATTGACAGGTACGACGAAGAAATGAACAAAAAAATTGCACAGGAAGTTGTGGACATCGTTAACGGTCATGCAAACGAAACAAAAATCCTTAGTGATGACCTGCTTGTAAAAAATACAATTTCACCATCTGCAATGGCAAATGCAAGCAAAGCATTAATCACAAGCAATGATACCGAAATGAATGGAACCTATGGAAATTATACCGCAGCACAGTTACTTTACCAGACCAGTTCCTATCTAAATGGTAACGGATTGGACATTCCAAAACCTTATCAAGGCCCTGCAAATCCGATGGGAATATCCTTTTTAGTAAAAGATTCCTATTCCATTTATGAATATATGGAAATGGGAGGAATCGTCAGGAATTATATGGATGCAAACGGCCAGGCCCCTGACTCCATAGAATATAAAGGAGCGCACATCAGTTATTATGATTTACTGTACAACTTTGCAAAAATAACCCAAAATCATACTGATGCCAAACATATGGGCTTTAACCAGGAGTATAAATTTGATAAAGTAAACGATTCAGTATTATTACACGTATTACCATTTGTTTTAATAATTGTCGTGTTGCTTCTGGCATATTTAGGATATAAACGGATTAGAAGATATTAAATATTAAAGAAACCAAAATTTTAAATTGTAAAATAAATATTACAAAGAGGTAAATTTATGAAAAGATACATATCAGAATTAATTGGGACAATGGTGCTTGTCCTTTTTGGTTGTGGAAGTGCAGCCATAGCCGGTTCCGTATTAGGTAACCTGGGAATTGCATTGGCTTTTGGTTTATCTATAATAGCAATGGCTTATGTAATCGGAGACATCTCAGGATGCCACGTCAATCCTGCCGTTTCAATCGGAATGTGGATTGATGGAAGACTCGAAACAAAAGACCTGATTATGTACATTCTATTTCAATGTATAGGAGCAATAATAGGTATTGCAATACTTGCAGTAATCATTAATTCCGCTCCAAGTCTTGGAGGATACATGGCAACAGGATTAGGTCAAAACGGATTTGGAGATGCATCCAGCGTTGGTCTTAATGTTATAGGTGCAATAATCGTGGAAATTATCTTAACCTTCGTATTTGTATTTACTGTACTTGGAGTCACTAAAAAAACAGAAAATGCTGCAGTTGCAGGTATTGTAATCGGTCTGACACTTGCATTTGTACATATTCTAGGAATTCCACTAACCGGTACTTCAGTTAACCCAGCAAGAAGTTTAGCACCTGCACTATTTATTGGCGGTGAAGCCCTGCAACAGGTTTGGGTATTTATCCTGGCCCCAGTCATTGGTGCAATAATTGCCGGACTTTTATACAAAGGACTAATTTCAGAGGATGCATAATCCTCTAACATTTCTTTTTTTTAAATCTTGATACTGCCTGTATAAGTATAACCTTTTAACTCATCTGCATCGTTTTTTATTTCAAATTCAAAACTGTCTTCATTTTCAACATACAAATGAGCTAATGCTATGCCCATGTCAATTGGATTCCATCTTTTCAAAACCTGCCTTTTTAAAATATTCTGTTTGACCTGATAAACATCGAAACCGTCATCTGTGTGCTTGAAAAACCAAGGCTGCGTATTCATGGCTGAGGGTGCAAGTTGTGCAGGAATCAGTCTTTCATCTTCAAAATCGCTAATTTGAGACAGACCTTTTCTTTTGAAATCTGAAACATCCCTGGTCATTTTATCAGACCTGCCGAAAGCAATTACAATTACGCTATCAGGATTTTTCTTTTTGGGTGATGCCATTCCCGCCCAGCAACTTCCAATACCCTGGCTTTGTAGAAAGAGGGAAAGCTGCTGAAAGACAAAACCTATATTTTCCATATAGTTGTCTTTTTTCTCAGAGTAAAGTGCAAGATAATACGGAGCAGACCATCCTGTGCGAACATTAACTTCCTCTTTGGTTAGAATTTCATAATAATAGTTAATTTCCTCATTTAATGGATTAATATCTGAAAGAAATTCTTTAATAATCCCCATATCAATTTCATCATCCAAATAATTACGACATGATTTTCTTACATATATCTGACTTGCCAAATCCATTGAATCACCATTGAAAAAAAATTAAATAATGATATGATTTGGACATTTATAAGTTTTTAGATTATAGTCCTGAAAACCTCTTCATATAAGGTAACATAACATATACAGCTTATAAATTTTAGATAAAAATTATATTCTGAAAAGATATAACATACACATTAAAAACTATTAGATAGACATGTCCTCAAAATTAAAATTTAAATAATATTTGAAAGATACTTTATATATAAGGTGAATATATGAAAATTGTTGTTGCAATTGGAGGATCTATTTTACTCAAGGAATATGATTGTAAGAAATTCCAGGAATATAGTGCTATTTTAACAGATTTGGCAAAAGAACATGAATTATTTGTAGTAGTGGGTGGTGGAAAACCTGCAAGAGAATATATAGGAGTAGTTCGTGACTTGGGTGCCGGAGAAGCACAATGCGATGATATTGGAATTGAAGTTACAAGAATCAATGCGAAATTAATGTTATCTGCACTTGGAGACGCCGCATATCAAAGAGTTCCTCATAACTTCCAGGAAGCCTTGGAGTTTTCAGCTAGTGGAAAAATCATTGTTATGGGAGGAACTGAACCGGCACACAGTACAGATGCAGTATCCGCAATTTTAGCCGAATACATTAACGCTGACAAACTGATTAACCTAACATCTGTTGACGGAATGTATACAAAAGATCCGAATAAATTCGATGATGCCGAACTTGTTCCTGAAATAACAGCAACCGACCTGCTTGACTTTTTAAGTGGAAAAGACGTGAAAGCCGGAACATATGAATTTTTCGACACTACTGCAGTGCAAATGATTAAAAGGTCAAATCTAGAAACCGTAATTACAAATGGTTTTGAACCTGAAAACTTAATTAAAGCAGTTAACGGAGAAAAAATCGGTACTAAAGTGATTAATGAATAGGTGGAAAAGTGGATAATCTTATTGATATCGGATTAAACTTGATGCATTCTTCATTTAAAAAAGATAGGATCGAAATTATAGATGAAGCAAAAAAAGTCGGCGTGAATCAATTCATCATTACCGGCACAAATGTTCATTCAAGTCAGATGGCAAGCGATTATGCTTCAAAGTATCCCGGAACTTTATTTTCTACTTCAGGCGTGCATCCCCATGATGCAAAAACATGCAATGGCCACAGCATGTTTGAACTGGAAAAAATAGCTAAAAATGATAGTGTAGTGGCTATCGGAGAATGCGGTCTGGACTACAACAGAAACTTCTCACCACAAAATCTTCAAAGAAAATGGTTTGAAGCCCAAGTGGAACTTGCAGAAAGACTTGAAATGCCTTTATTTTTACATGAAAGAGAAGCGCATAAAGATTTATATGCTATTCTGAAAAAACATGAAAGCATGGCTGAAAAGGCGGTTGTCCACTGTTTTACCGGTACCAAAAGTGAAGCTCAAAATTATATTGATTTAGGCTGCTACATTGGCGTGACTGGATGGATCTGTGATATGAAAAGAGGAAGAGATTTGCAAGAGGCAGTGAGTGTTATTCCTCCTGAAAAATTAATGATTGAAACAGATGCACCATTTTTAATACCAAAGAACTTTGATAAAAAGCCTAAAAAAAATAGAAATGAACCAAAATATTTACCACATATACTTAATACCATTGCTGTTTGCATGGGAATCGATGCAGATGAACTTGCAAAACAAGTTACAAAAAATACTAAAGAATTTTTTAAAATATAGGAGATGAAAATATGGCAGTTGAACCACACAAACATTGTCCAATTTGCGGAACCCCAATTCCATTAAATGAACTAGTATGCTCACCGGATTGTCAAAAGGTCTGGGATGCAAGATTAAACCAAAGGAAAAGGTCACAAATAATTTTATACATAGTTATTGCAATCTTTTTAATAATTTGGGCATATTTGACATTTATGAAATAAAAAAGGTAGATTAGATGATTTTAACCTCAGCAAATACATTGGAAAACAAAAAAATAATCGACTATAAGGGACTGGTGACCGGAGAATCACTGATAGGTTCCAATATTTACAAAGATTTGTTTTCAGGCGTTCGTGATGTAGTTGCTGGGAGAACATCTGCTTATGAAGAAGAACTTCAAAAAGCAAGGAATAAAGCCCTTGGAACTATGGAAAAAAAAGCTGAAAGTTTAGGTGCAAATGCAATAATTGGACTTAAAATTTCATATGACAATTTAGGCGGCACCATGGGGAATACAATTCTTGTAACCGCTTACGGTACTGCAATAAAATACGAATAATATGAATTTTAGAGAAAGAGAAGTTAAAATGGCTTACATTCGTGAAGCCATTCTTTGCATTGCATTTGGAACCTCTGTCGGACTTTTAGTGTATGGATTCTTTTTGTATTTCCATATCGATATATACGGATGGAATTTAGGATTGATTTTTGCACCACTTGCGGCAGGATATGCCGAAACAATGCTTGCCAACAGAATAATCGGATCAAACATTGGAGCAATCAGTGCATTCATTCTTTTTATTGACACTACTTTTTACAGTTTTATTTTAAAAAATCCTACATTAGGATTCAACATTATTACTATCGGTTCAATAGCTGTGATTCTACAGGCGGCATTTCCAACATTGATCAATTTTATAATATTAGTCGGAGGAGTTGGACTTCTTTCATACCTTTCCGGAATCTTTAAAAAACTAACAACACCAATTTACAATTTTTTTGAGAAAATATACTATAAATATGTTCTGAAAAAACCTCATGAAATAGAAATTGAAACCGTGAGCCTTTTCGATGAAAACAAAAGCAATAACCTTATAAACAGCCTTGATTTTTACTTTATAACCAGTACTGACATTGTAGATGAAAATTATGACAATTTAGGACAGTTTCATGCAACCGTAATACTTGATAAGGACAAAAGGCTAGTTCACAGCGACCAAAAGAAGGTTGAAACCATTACATTAAATAACCTTAAAGAAGGAAAAGACAAATGCTTGGTTGAATTAGCTGAAATCATAAAGGAATCCGGCGGAAATGGAGTTGTGAATTTGGACATACAATATAGTCTAATAGGACTTGGTGGAGACAGTTATCAAATAAGTGCAATGGGTATGGGAGTTTATTTAAAATAAGGTAAAATATGTTTCTTTAAAAATTAAATAAAACACCAAAAAAATAAACAAAAAATGTATAATTCCAACTATTTTTAACATTAAAGTATTAAAAACATTTATATAAGCAAATAAACAAATATTTATCCACTCATTATGAAATATTAATAATCATTTGAAAATTTTTTTAAAAAATTGTCATAATGAGAACCAAGAAGGTGTAAATATTTCGATGAAAAAAACAGCATTGTTGATTTCAATTGCTTTAACGCTCTTTGTTTTACTTGGAGCCGCAAGTGCAGCAGAAATTGATAATGTTACAAGTACAGAAAACGTAAATTTGACTTCAGAAAGTAATGAATTATCATTAGATGAATTAGGCAAATCTAATTCTGATATTAGCTTGAAATCAAATGACAACAGTATTAATGAAAATACTCTTTTGATGAATAGTGAAAATGAAAGTCAATTAGGGGATAACGAAACTAATGTTACTCCCGTTAAAACCAAAATTACATTATATAATGCTCATTATTCTAAATCAAACATTAAATTCAAAATACTTTTAACAGATATCCAAGGAAACCCCTTATCTGGTAAAAAAGTTACTTTTACTATAAATGGAAAATCATATAAGGCTACAACAGGAAGCAATGGTGTTGCATATGCAACAACACCAACCTTTAAAATTGGAACTTATAAAGTAACTGCCAAATTTAATGGAGATACTGAATTCATAAAAAGTTCACTTTCAAAAAATATTAAAGTTTCGACTTCCATAACTAGGAGAACTAATCCTACTAAAACCTATGGATATGCTTTTAAATATACTGCTTACTTTTGGCAGGATAATGGCAGATTAAAAAATACTAATGTGAGATTTACTATTGATGGTACAAAAAATACAGTAAAAACTGATTCAAATGGTTTGGCAAGTTTTACAATCAATCTTAAAGGTGGAAAACATACAATTAAGTTATACAATCCGTATTCAAAAGAAACCACCACTAATACCATAACCATTAACAAAGCAAAAACTTTGGTTACAGGAACAAACGCATACATGCTTCCTCAAACCAAATACGTATTTTCTGTTATTTTATCAAATGCAAAAAAAGATCCACAACCACTTAAAAATACCAAATGTCAATTTACATTTAAAAATATAAATCATGCTAAAACAACAGATGCCACTGGTAAAGCTAAAATAACAATTCCTGCACTTTCAAAAGGCACATATACAATTTCTTTTAAATATAACGGAAATACTAACTATAAACCTGTTACTGGTTCATTTAAATTATATGTGAAAGATTCAACCACTACATTAAAGGCCAGTAATTTGAAAATGCAGTATAATGATGGTTCTTTATTCTCTGTAAAAGCTACCAATTCCGCTGGTAAAGCTTTGACTAATAAAAATATTAAATTTACATTTAATGAAAAAACAACTACTGTAAAAACTGACAGTAGCGGTACTGCAAAACTTGCAATTGGAAATGTGAAACCTGGCACATATACAGTTACAACAAAGTATTCAACTGCCGGTTTGAAAGATTACAATGTCAAAACAAATACAGTTACCGTATCCAAACAAACAGTTACTATTAGTGCAAGTGATCTTGTAATGGAACATGATAATCTCAAAAATTATGTAGTAACCATTAAAAATAAAACTGGAACTCCACTCAGTGGAGTAAAAGTTGAATTTGGTTTGAACTCTAAAAATTATGAAGTAAAAACCGCAGCAGATGGTACTGCAACATTGGCTATAAACGAAGCCATTGGATATTATCCGATTACTATTGAGCTTGGATCCAATACATATTACACTTCATCAAAAGTGACAAAACATATTTTAGTTAACGGTACCAAATTTTCAGCAAGCGATATGACAGTTGTAGTTAAAAGCGCTGCAAAATTCACCGTCAAATTGCTTGATGGTCAAGACAAACCAGTTAGCGGTAAAACAGTTAAATTTACTTTAAATAACAAAGATACTTCTGTACAAACGGATAAAAATGGTGCTGCAAGCATCGATGTTTCTGGATTAGCTAAAGGAACATATACCATCACATATACTGATGGACAAGCTTCCGGGTCCTCAAAAATAAATGTTGTTGAATCAGTTACTCTTAAAGAGGTTATTGCAGCTTCACAAACTGTTAAAAAATACATTGAAAGCAATGAGAAGTTGCCTGCAACTGTTAAAGTTGGAACTACAACATTAACTACTGCACAATATTTATACTTAGCTTCACAAGCCATTATTAACTTGAAAGCAGGCACTAAAGCAGATATAGGTATAAAAGCGGTAACAGACCCAACTAAACCAGGAGCAGCTGCAAATCTAGGTAATCTATATGATTATCTTACAGTTGCAAAAAATCTTGTAAAAACCATAAATTCAAAAGGAGCTATGCCGAATTCAGTGAGTTCAAATCTTGGAACCATTGGATATGATGGATTAGTCTATGCATTTGCACGTGTAGTAGCATATTATGGAGACAATTCATTTATGCCTAACTATGTAAGCATTAAAGTCATAGAGACATCCACATCAAGTCCGTTAAACACTAAAAATAATATTAAGGATTTAAAACCATATTTAGCTGCTACAACTAACTGTCAAGTTGGAAACAGTAAAATTAAATCAGTTGTAAATTCACTTATAGATGGTTTAACTACTGATAAAGCCAAGGCAACTGCACTTTATAACTATGTACGTGACAAAGTTTCATACAGTTTCTATTATAACACCAAATATGGTGCTGTCGGCACTTTAAATGCAAAAACAGGTAATTGTGTTGACCAAGCCCACTTATTGATAGCTATGTATAGAACTGCAGGCATTCCAGCAAGGTATGTTCATGGAACATGCGTATTCAGTGACGGTACCTATGGCCACGTATGGACTCAAGTCCTTATTGGAGACACATGGATTGTCGGTGATCCTACAAGTACTAGAAATTCATTTGGAAATGTAGTTAGTTGGAATAACTATAATTACCAGCTTAAAGGTTATTATGCAAGTATTTCCTTCTAATTAATTTCTTTTTTTTATTTTTTTATAACTGCTTTTTAATTATACCCTTATTTTCAATCCATAACATATTATACTCAAAATATAAATATAGTAATAATTAACTTCATGAGGTGAGTCATATGGATAATGAAGGCAGTATGGCAATAGCAATAATCGGATATATTATCGCTTTAATCAGCCCAATTATAGGTTTAGTATACGGAGCAGCATTATTCTTTTTAAAAAAGGATGTTGCATTATATCAAAAACATGGAAAATTAATTATCGTCTTTTCAATCGTAGTATTTGTCGTTTCATTAATTGTGCGAATGGTCTTTTTTTAAGCATTCCTAATTGACTAAAACACACATGTGGAAAAAGTTAAATGAAATAAACCTATTTAATTTCATTTAATCTTTTTTTAAATTCCTCATTATTTTTACAGCCACTTATGGCTTTCATTAATATTTCCTTTTCTTTTGAAACATCACCCTGTTTTTGATAGATTTCCGCAAGAGCTTCATATGCTTTTTGAGAATCAGGCAATGTGAAAATAATCTGGTTATACAAATCTATTGCTTCGCCAAATTCGCCCTTGTCTTTTAAATAATTGGCCTCATTCATCAAATCGGCAATTTTTTTAATTTTACCATCTGTTTTTGGCTTGGTTTTGCCTTCAACATTTTTTAATTTTTCAAATATATCTAAAGCTTCCTTTTCATCAAAATTTTCTCCAATTTTTCTCTCACCGCTCACATTATCACCTTAAGGTAAAATTCCCAACATTTTTAATGCCATGTACAATACCAATACTGAAAATACGATTTTTAATTTCTTTTGAGGCACTCTGTGAGCATATTTTGCACCTATTGATGCTAAAGGAACAGAAAAACAAGCAATCAATAAAAAATTTACAATGCTCACATATCCTATTGAATACGGAAATGTGGAAACGCCCCATCCGGAAATCATATAAGATAAAAATCCTCCGATTGCAGTCAGGCTGATGAAAATAGATGATGTTCCAATCGCCTCTATCATCGAAAAGCCCAGAAGGGATGTGAGAATAGCTATTAAAAAAATTCCCCCACCAACACCCAAAAGTCCTGATGAAAAACCTACGAGAACACCAATTATTCCAACTGTAATAATGTTGAAAGGAATTCTGGCATCTTCTTTTTCATTATTGATTTTTATAATGTTGTTTACCGCAATGAACAAGAGCAAACATCCAAATATTATTTCCAATATTCTTGAGGGTAATCCTGATGCAACAAAACCTCCAATCACCCCACCGATTATTCCAAAAACACCTAATTTAAATCCTGGCTCTAGGATATTGTCCATAGATCTTGTGTGTCTGTATGCTCCACTAAGAGAAGTTGGAATAATGATAGCCAGACTTGTGCCTAAAGAAATGAGCATGGCCAAATTAGGTTCGACACCGATATACTTTAACAGAAAGTATTGTAGAGGAACTATCAGAAATCCACCGCCAACACCCAAAAGCCCTGATGCAAAACCTGCGCAGATACCTATCAATATCAAACCCAAAAAGTATTCTATCGGAAACATGACATCACTTATTTAAAGTATTAATATTAAAATATTGTTAATGAAACTTAATAAAACTATCATAATCGGATTAATTCTAATATTGCTTGGAGGAGTAATATTTCTAACGGATATTTTAAATCCGATTATCAGACCAATTACCCATATTTTTTTAATGGGGTCATCCAAAGGAAAGGACATCCTATTTTTTGGACTTTTAGGATTGTTTCTAATTTTATCCCAAATCATTAAAATCGATGTTGACCCTATAAAATATCTGAAAATTTCAATGGTAATCGGTTGGATTACATTAATTTCAGGAATTCTTCTGGAGATCATATTCAGACTGCAGATGGGAATCAAGCTCAACAGTATTTTTGCCTCCATGACTAGCGTTATGAGTTCCACAAGCATTATGCACACTCACCTGTTAAAGTCCATTTTAGGAGAAGCTATAACTCAAATTCTTGGACCATTTGTTCAAAGCAATATCAACACTGGAGCTGGCCTATATCAATATGTTCCGAGTTTTGGTTTTTTAGTAATTTTACTGTTTCCAATATTGATTGCAACATTAATTTTATCAATGCAGAATCGCTCATGGTATATAAACTCGATTATTGCATTTTCCTCAAGTTGCCTAATCATAGGAGCATTTGACGGAGGATTATTTGGAACCCCTGCAATTGTCGGAATCTTTGGACTGTATCTTGTCTATAGAAACGGTTATTATCTGAATTATATGACAGGCCGTCTCTTTAAAGATGAAAAATTACTTAAACAAAATGAATTACATCAGCCTGTTTACAGAAATCGAGGTTTTGGAAAAGCACGATTCTATTTTAACAGATTTTTAATATACTTTTTAGTAGGCCTATTTATCCTCTTACGATTTACAATTGCCTTTGCAGGTGCTGAACCTGATTATTATACTGTTGAAATTGCAAATATCACAGAAAATGTTGATTTCGGAGATATTCCAATTGAAAAAATAGACAATACCACCTACAGGGTTAATTCAAGCTATAATGAAATGGAACTATTTAATGATTTGTCAGTGCCATTGAACAATTCGTGCGAATACTATACAGTTTCATGGAACATATACTCATATCTATAGTGATTTTATGAAAAGGATTTATCTGATTTTACCTATATTAGCCGGATTCATGTTTGGATCAAGCGGAGTGTTTGTTCGAACATTGACACAAAACGGAATAGACGCAACCACCCTTCTTTTTTTAAGGTTTTCAATAGCGATTATCCCAATTCTAATAGCGATTCTTTTAACTGATAAGCAACTGTTTAAAATTAACTTGAAAGACTTGCCGCTAATATTTGTTTGTACAATGTGCATAGTAGGACTTAATCTGTGCTATAATGAATCGATGAATACCCTTTCACTTTCTTTGGCTGCTGTTCTGCTGTCGTTGGCTCCAATTTACGTTTTGATATTTGCATATATTCTGTTTGGAGAAAAAATTACCTCAAAAAAGATCATCTGCATTCTTTTAGCCATATTCGGATGTGCATTAATGACCGGAGTTTTAGATAAGAGCATGTCTGGCATTCCATTATACGGCATCTTTTGCGGAATTGGAGCGGGATTATTCTGGGCAGTCTATCTGATGGCTTCCAAAAAATCCATAGAGAATGGAAACCATACATTTACAATACTGTTTTATGCAATAATCATTTTATCACTAGCCCTGATACCATTTACAGATTTTAATCAAGTAACCGACCTAGTCTCCATCAATCCAATATGGATTGTGTTGTTTTTAATAATACATTCAACATTTTCATTTGCACTGCCATATATCCTGTCAACTGTAAGTTTAAACTACATCGACTCAGGAGTATCATCCATTTTCATGTCCGGTGCAGAACCACTTGCCGCATTAATATTCGGAATCATGATTTATGGTGAAATACCAACAATGCTGATGCTTTTCGGATTCATCCTGACATTAATTTCAATGACAGTTCTGAGTAGAAGCTAATTGCATACCTCCAAAGAGAGGTGCATTTCAAGTGTAAACATATTTTTGATTAATATTTTTAAAATAAAGCATATAACAATGAATATTTTCTATTTTAAAGCCTAATATCTTTTAATTGAAAAAATAAATATTTTAAGTTAAAATATGATAAAAATTGTGAAAAAAATGGAGTTACTGGGAAATCTCCCCCATACAATAAATTACTAATAACTCTTTAAAGTGAAAAATATAAAGGAAAATAGTAATTTTTTGAATAAACTCCCTCATTTTAAATGAAAGATAGAAAAACATTAAAAATCAATTCGGCAAAAGTGCTGAAAAGAATTATTTAAAAAATGAAAAATAATATGAAAAAAATTCAATTCTGGAAAAAAATTTCTTTCGAGATACCGGTAAAAAACACCCTAAAAATAGAATAACCTCATTTTTCACAAAAATTTATTAATTTAAAAAATAAATTTTAACATATGATTATAAGCATTATCATACCTACTTACAATGAAGAGGAATACCTTCCTGTGTTACTCGAAAGTATCAAAAAGCAGGATTTCACTGATTATGAAGTGATTGTGGCTGATGCAAACTCCACTGACAAAACCCGTGAGATTGCCGAAGAATATGGGTGCGTAGTTGTAGATGGAGGCCTTCCTGCAGTAGGTAGGAACAATGGTGCGAAAGTTGCAAAGGGAGAATACCTGATTTTCTTAGATTCTGATTTGGAACTCACTGAAGATTATTTGCGTGATGTCCTATATGAATTCCGAATGGAAAGGCTTGGAATAGCAATTACCCAAATGCTTCCAATGTCAAATAAGGTTGAAGACAGACTATTCCATGAATTTGCAAATTATTTTATGATAAGTGTTGAAAACATCAAGCCACACGGTGCAGGATGTTATGGAATCATAGCGAAAAAAGAACTGCATGACAAATGCGGAGGGTTTGATGAATCACTAACTTTCGGTGAAGATACCGATTACATTGAAAGATTGGCAAAAGAAGAACCATTTAAAGTTTTAAGAAATGCTAAAATCGGCGTTTCAACCAGAAGGCTTGAAGAGGAAGGTCTTGAAACATTAATCAAACAGTACGGGCAGAGTACAATCAATGACTTTTTAGGCAAGAGGACTGATGCTTCCGAACTGAATTACAACTTCGACCATGGCCATGAAAAGCTTACAACCTCAAGATTTGAAGCGCTTGAAAAACGTATGGACCAGATAAATGAAATCAAATCACGTTATGACCAAACTGTCCAAACATACAACGATACCAGAACTAGACTAAAAGCTTCACATCGTAACAGATCAAAAAAAGTCGTGTTCTACTGCGTTTGCGGTGAAGGGATGGGCCATGCAATAAGAACAGGAGTCATTGTTGAGAGAATTAAAGAAAAATATGACATTTATATATTTTCAAGTGACCGAGCCTATAATTATCTGAAATCTAAATTTGATAACGTTTATGAAATCGGAGGATTTAATACCGTCTATAGCAATAACAAGGTAAAAAATCTCAAAACTCTTGGAGACGCATTTAAAAGGAATCCTACAAATATCAAAGTAGGATACGAAATATTATACAAAAAAGCAGCACAGCTTAAACCTGATGTGATTGTTACTGATTTTGAAATATACGCATCAATTGTAGCAAAGCTAAGAAATATACCTTTAATAAGCCTTGACAACATTCATATGATTACCCAAACCAAATATGATTATCCTAAAAATAAGATTGGTGAAATGCTTAAGGCCAAAGGAGTCGTTAAAGGGTATGTTGTGCGTCCAAAGTTCTATATTCTGACCAGTTTTTTCTATCCTAGGATAAAACCTAGAAAAAAAGCAGTAATTTATCCACCAATTATACGGGAAGACATATTGAAATTAGAACCTAAAAACGGTGATCACATCATTGTCTATCAGACAAGCAAAGAAAGTAGAGAATTGGTCAACCGGCTGAAAATACTGAAAAATGAAAAATTTATAGTCTATGGATTCAATAAAAATCTGATTGATGAGAATCTAACCTTTAAGGAATTTAATGAAAATGAATTTTATGACGATTTGGCCACCTCAAAAGCTGTTATCTGCAATGGAGGATTCACATTCATTTCAGAGGCCATCCACCTTAAAAAACCGATTTACTCAGTTCCGGCCACAGGTAATTTTGAACAGGTATTGAACGGATTTTATGTTCAAAAATTGGGTTATGGAGAATATCATGAAATTATGAGTGCAAAAAGAGTGGCTAACTTTTTAAAAAGACTTCCAAAATATCAAAAAAGACTTGCTAATGTGAAAAAAACTAATAATGACGGCATTGTCCGTGAATTAATTTATAGAATTGAAAAATATTCATTAAGCAAATAATTTAAAAAAAAAAGAAATTGAAAAGGGTTATAATGTTACACCCATTTCTAACTGTTCTGTTAATTCTTTGTACCTGTTACGAATAGTAACTTCGGTAACACCAGCAATATCTGCAACATCCCTTTGTGTTTTTCTCTCACCGAGTAAAACGGATGCAATATATAATGCTGCTGCCGCTACACCAGTAGGACCTCTACCTGAAGTCAAACCTTTTTCCATAGCTTTTTCGATTATTTCAATAGCTTTGGATTGTGCTTCACCAGAAAGACCTAATTCAGATGCGAATCTAGGAACATAATCTACTGGAGAAGTTGGTGGTAATTTAATATTCAATTCACGGGTTAAAAACCTGTAGGTACGACCTACTTCTTTTTTAGTAACCCTTGATACTTCAGCGATTTCATCCAAAGTACGAGGTACATTACAACGTCTGCAAGCTGCATAAAGTGAAGCTGCAACTACTCCTTCAATACTTCTTCCTCTGATAAGCTTATTGTCCACAGCACTTCTGTATACAACAGATGCCGCTTCCCTTACGCTTCTTGGAAGCCCCAATCTTGAAGAATCTCTGTCAAGTTCGCTTAATGCAAATGCTAAATTTCTTTCAGTGGCACCAGAAATCCTGATTTTTCTTTGCCATTTTCTTAATCTGTACCATTGAGCTCTGTTTCTTGCAGGAATATCCCTACCATAAATATCTTTGTTTCTCCAATCAATCATGGTAGATAAACCTTTATCGTGAATAGTATAGGTAATTGGAGCTCCTACCCTAGTACGTTTATCTCTTTGTTCGTGGTCAAATGCTCTCCATTCAGGACCCATATCAACAAGGTTTTCATCAATGACTAAACCACAACGAGCACAAACCACTTCTGCTCTTTCATAGTCACCAATTAATTCAGTAGAACCACATTCAGGACATACAGTTTGTTTATCTGGATTATATGCATCTTGCTGCGGTTCTTGTTGTCTTGCTCTTCTACGTCCTCTTCTTGGAATTTCATCTACTTGTTGTGTCGTGGTTTCATCCTCCTTTTTCTAGATTTTTTGGATTTTGGTTTCGATACAAATAGTTTTTCCCCACTGTTTTCATCAAGCTTATTTCTATCCGTTGATTTAAACAAACGAATTGAAACGTAAGGCCTTTTTGTAGGCCCAAATACATAGCCGACCTTTCCTATTTTATTCTTTTTGCTATCATATACAATAGCTCCTGGTGAAGGTGTCTTATCAGATCGTGCTATCAGTTTTCCAGAGTTTGCTACATGCAAACTATTTCCTAAAAATTTCATAAAATCAAATCTGTATCACTTATATAATTAGAAATAGGTTATATATAAAGGTATCGATATACTTATATATAGACATTGATTTCTATTTAAATGTTTTTCTATTTGAGTCCGGCAATTTCAGCTAAGGTTTTACCACGACTTATATCCTTAATAATGCTAGTCTCTTTTATTTTAACACCAAGAGCCTGAACCATAACTTCAGCAAACAACTGTTGAGGAATGATTACAATGCCTGATTCATCACCGAATAAAAAATCTCCAGGATTGATTATCATGCCTTCAATTTGAATAGTTTCATTTAAAGTGCCCAAACCTAAAGCAGATCCTGCATTAGGGCAAAAATTAGTTGAAAATACTGGAAAATCCATATATAATAATGCATCCATATCCCTAGCAGATCCATAAATAACGCAGGCTTTTATTCCATTATCTCTTGCGCAGGTAGAAGCTAACTCTCCCCATATAGCTTTTTGCTCACCGTGAACCTTGAAAAACAAAATATCCCCCTCACAGGCACCATCAATAGCCAATGCAGAGGTTCCCCAATCATCACAATCAGTTTCCGCTGTGAAAATACTGCCCCAGACCTTCTGATTGTTGACCGGTTTTATGGATTGGATAACACCTGACCTTTTAGAAATGGAATTGTATGCATCGGATATTTGGCATGCTGAAATATTTTCAAGTAACGACTGCAAATTAATGTATTCATCGTAATTTTTTCCGTTAAATCTTAAATCATCAATAGTCACATTTTCCAAATTTATATCTTCAATATTAACACGTTTATTCAAATTTTTATTTTTATTCAATACATCTTTCGGACTAATTGACATAAACTCACCAATTTATAAAATAT
>NZ_JAZQIJ010000016.1:0-6953 GCF_045541095.1 Methanobrevibacter sp. | reverse complement strand
TTATTATTTTATTTTTAAATAATTCATTACTATATGTTTATATATTCATGTTGAGCAATATTTAATTAGATAAATGATATGGGTTGAAATAATGGATTTGATTGGGGGGTACTTGTTAGTAATGCTGGTCCTGTTTGCAGGAAATATTGCTTTGCTGGTTGGAGATTTTAAAATCAGCAATGTAAAATTAGTTGCGGATCATTAATATTTGCGGTCATTACTTTTGTTGAATTGAATGTATCTGTCTACCTAATTCATCATTGTCATTTTTATTGGGATTTTTTTCTATTAAACATGTTAATGTTAAAGTAAGCTATTTTTAAATCAATGAGGATTAGAGTATTTGTTAAAATTATTAATCAAATATTTGTTTTAACGTTATTGTGAAAGAATTCTCCGGCTTCTTTAAGCCGGTAGGTTCAATCAATTTTGAATCCGCATTCACTGCATGCTTTTGTCTGGAATTTTACAACCCCTCCACATTCTGGACAGGTCCACTTTTCTTTATCCTGTGTCATCATGCGGCCGATTCCTGTTGTTTTGATTCTTTTGGCACTGTCCAAAGTGTTTAAATCATGCCTTTTAACGTATTTTTTTGAGTGCTTTTTAATTTGGGGGCATGGAAACTCACTGCAGCGACCGCAGTAGCTGAAATTCTTCTTGTCAAAACAGGTCTTGATTTTACACTTCAAGCTAGCTTTGTTTTTCCCGTCATCGCTTATCAAACATCCTCCACAAGGATTTTGGTATTTTTCACAGCTTATGCAGTTTATCCCACATGGTGCAAGCAGTCTTGAATCTAGTTCCTCTGGCATTTTCATATGTTTTAATCTATTTGATAATGAATATAAATTTAATTCTTGATAATTTTTAAGCTATTTTTTTGTCTGATAGGTTATAATTAACGGGCATTGATTTTTTCAAACATTAATTTCTTGCATTTAATTAAATGCTAAATTTGCCCCAAATTTTTAGTTAATTTAATAATGTAATATTTCAATAAATATTATCAGTTATTATTTGGGTGTGGGGTTATTTTGAAATTTTATAAATTTTCAATCATTTTTATTTTCATTGCTATTCTGACATTGGGTGCAGCAAGTGCATCGGATAATTCTACTCAACCTGATATTTTACTAACAGAAGAAAATAATTTGGACATGACTGCAGATGAAAACAGTACACAGGATGTAAATAAAATGGATTTAAAAAACACTGAAAACAGTAATGGAATATCCTATGACAATAAATACTATTTATTCCGGGCAGACGGATGGACTTTAAGCAACAATTTTGAATCAAGTGCCGCTATCACCAGCAGGTCCCTTTCTGATTTTACAGTTGTTGGAACATTCCGTACCCAAAATGATATTGTAGGCATATATTGGAATTCACAGGATCCGATTCAACATCCATATATCAGCTACGGTTCCAGATGTGATTATTCTGATGTAATATTAGATTTTGACTATGAAATGGAAGGGTGTATGGATTTTTCAAGCGGTGCAGTCAATATCATTATTGCATCAAATGGCGGTGAGACATATTATCTTCCAATGAGCCGATTTGTTGACAATAGTCATGTTACATTGGATTTCACTAACATTACACTGTTTGCCGGCGATTCATATATTGACAAAAACGGCCAGCCTGTTACAGTCAGTGAAAACACTATATTGGATACGTCTGATTTGAAATATGTCATGTTGTCTTTGCTTCCAACCAATTTTGTGGAAGACCACAATAAATACACAATCACTGATAATACAGACTTTTCCTGCAGAATATCCAATATAACTGCTGTAAACGGATTTATAGCCAATGAACAGCTGCCTTTAAAACCTCACCAGTACAGGATTTGTGAAGGATATGACGATATTTATAATTTAAATCCCTTCAGAATAGCCAAGGAAATGAGAAAACTGGGATATGTCGACTGGGTTGATTTCTATATTGGTTCATCTTATTTTTATGAAAAAAGTGGAAATATTGGTGATGTAATAGCAGATATGGGATTTAACCATAACAGAACAGAAAAGATGGTTTTAAATAAGGATATTCCTCTTAATGCAGCATTCAAATCATGGCTTGACTGCTATTCACGCGAACTTAAAAGAAACGGCGTTGACAATCTTGTAATCAGTGTCTCAATGGAAAATCTCCAGTGTCCTCAAAGCTGGAGGCAAATGGACTCAGAAGGTAATTTTGCCATGACCGGATGGGCTCCGTCAACATTTCTTTTAAGCCCATGCAATGAAGATGCCATCCGATATATGCAAAATGTAAGTCAGGCATGCCTTGATATTATTGCTGGCAATGGGTTCACACCAATTTTGCAGATGGGCGAGACATGGTGGTGGTGGAGTGAAAACAGTCAGCAAAAACAGACTCCTTTCTTTTATGACAATGCCACTAAAGCAAAATATCTGGCCGAACATGAAAGTGAGCTGCCAGTGTATGATGATGTACGCACTGAGGAATATGGCGCTGAAGCTGTCGGATGGCTCAACCAGCAGCTGGTGCGCTACAGTGATGCCCTTCGAGAAGTCGTTAAAAGTGACAGATATGCTGACGGTTTATACATTGCTCTCTTTTTCCCTCCAAGTGTAACCGACACAGACAGGGTTTCTGAAATGATGAGTGATGTCAATTTTATAAAAGATGCATATTCTCCATCAAAGCTTGACATACTTCAAATTGAGGATTATGATTGGGTAATATTTGAAAGTCCGCACCACAGTGAGGCATATGTTATAGGACTTGAACTGGGATTCAGCGAAGACCGCCTGCATTACTTCGGAGGTTTTGTTCAGGATCCTAGCAATGCCGATAAATATTGGAAACTGATAGGTGAAGCAATGGATGAAGCTTTGGAAAAAAATTTCAGCGAGGTTTTTGTCTGGGCAGGTTCACAGGTCAGAAGAGACAGTAAAATAATCGGATATGATGAAAGTGAGATGTTAGGTAATTTATCACCAACCACAGTATCAGTTCCCGATTTTGTAAGTGTCGGTGAAAACTTCAAAGTCTCAGTTTGCACAAACGAGTGGGTCAAGGGCGTATTTAACGTATATGACTATAACAATGGCCAGAAGGGAGAACTTTTGGATTCAAATGAACTGGTTAATGGAAGTTCATCAGTTAGTCTGTCAAGGGATGTTCCAGGTTTGAGCATCTTTTATCTGGAATTTGAAACTTCCGGTGGGGAGTATCATTTGATTGAATATGTTAACGTAGTTGAAAACTCGGAAAATGTTACTGTAGATATTCTGCCGGAAATCGAAAAGGGATCTGGGCAAAACATAACATTCAGGCTTTCAAAAAATTCATCCGCTCAAATCTATGTGTCATTGGACGGAAATGACTATGAAAAATACTCTATGGAAAACGGTGAATTCACTAAGGATCTCTCTAATTGCCCTACCGGTTATCACACAATTTCACTCAAATACAATGAAGGAAAACCTGATGGAGTAATATATTCCAATACTTTCCAGTTTAATGTAGGTTTTAAAACAGCTATTTTGGCTGAAAATCTAAATACATGCTATAATTCAGGCCATAATCTAATCATGACATTAAAAGACAGTGAAGGCAATCTCCTTAACAGAAAAGATATTTTAGTTAGCTTAAACGGTTCAAATCACACTGCAACCACAAACGATGAAGGTCAGGCAGTACTGAAAATCACACTGCCTGTTGGAAATTACTCTGCAGAAATGTTCTTTGCCGGTGACGGAGGCCATTTGTCATCTTCTGATAATGTTAACATAACTGTCGAGAGAGCTCCGACCCGATTGACAGCATCCAATGTCAATGTGATTTATGGCAGCAGCGCCAATCTCATCATAACTCTTAAGGATGGTGCAAACAATCCTTTGGCAAAACAAAATGTTGCAATTGCCTTGAATAACAAGGTTTACAATAGGATTACTAATTCAAACGGTCAGGTTAAACTGACAGTAAATCTTGCTGCCAAACAGTATTCTGCCAAATTCAGCTTTATAGGTGACGGCACATATATTGCATCCTCAGGCACCGCAAAGATAGTTGTAAAAAAAGCTACTCCAAAATTCACTGCAAAAAGCGTATCATTCAAGGTTAAAACCAAAACCAAAAAATACTCCGTCATCTTGAAAAACAACAAAAATAAGGTCATGAAAAAGATTAAAATCACTCTTAAGGTCAAAGGCAAAACCTATAAGGCAACTACAAACTCCAAAGGAAAGGCAATTTTCAAGATTACCAAACTCACCAAAAAGGGCAAGTTCACAGCATATGTAAAATATGCAGGCAGTTCCAACTACAAGGCAATAACCAAAAAGATTAGAATAACTGTCAAATAATCGAAAATAATGCTGATTATCGATATCTTTATAAATGGGTAAAACAAATATTTTATTACTGTTATTTTTTTGACAGTATAAAATACTTTTTTTGGGATAAGTTCCCATATGGATGTGGCCCTAGTGGCTGAACAAAAGGTGTTATTTATGTATAAATATATTAGAGACGCATGGAAAAACCCAGATGAGTCCTACGTACGTGAACTCATGTGGCAAAGAGCTCCTAAATGGAACAAGCAAGGAGCAGTTCAAAGAATTGACAGACCTACCAGACTCGACAGAGCTAGAAGTTTAGGTTACAGAGCTAAAAAAGGTTTCGTTGTAGTAAGAGCCAGAGTAAGACGTGGTGGAAGAAGGAAAACTCGTCACTTCAATGGTCGTAAACCTAAAAGAATGGGTGTAAACAAAATTACCCAAGCAAAATCAATTCAAAGAATTGCTGAAGAACGTGTAGCTAAAAAATACCCTAACTTAGAAGTATTAAACTCCTACTGGGTATGGTCTGACGGAAGATATAAATATTACGAAGTAATTTTAGTTGATCCAAACAGTCCTTCTATCATTAACGATAAAAAAATCAATTGGATTTGCTCCAAAAAACACACTAACAGAGCTCTTAGAGGCTTAACTAGTGCTGGTAACAAAGGACGTGGAATCAAATCTAAAGGAAAAGGCTCAGAACAAGCTAGAAGAAGAAAAATCTAATTTTTCTTCATTCCTTTTTTGATTAAAATGATTCATAATATTAAATTTAGAGCTTTCGTATATGAAAATGAAAGCATTGATGATATTTCACAAGCTATTTTAAATATTCTTCCCGATGCCGAAATTGAAGCAGAAGAGGCTGAAGGATTACTTGAAGATAAGATTATAATTTTATCCGGTACAGTATCTAAAAAAAGATACACAAAGACTTTTTTTAACACACTCCTGCAGTGGACAGATTTAGATAAATTAAATGATGATTTAGAGCGTAAGATGGATGAGAAAGGAAACTGGTTTTTAAGATTTGACAAAGCTGACGCTCTCGATGAAAAATGGACAATTCTTGATAAGGGTGATGCAATTCATCTGAAAATTAAGGTTGCTGCATTTCCGGCCAAAAAGCAGATTGCAGTTGACAAGGTCCGTGAAGCCATTTTGGAAATTCAATAATCAAAGATATTTTTGAAATGGTAAACTTTATTTTATTTCTTATACAACTATTAATATGGAAAGAAAAAGTTATTATCTGATAATTTTGCTAATTGCTTTTGTAATCTGCATGGGGGTATTCTGGTTTCAGTTTAACAATAATGTAGCTACTTTTATCATTGTTAATGAAACTGAAGTTGCTGAAGGAGGTTCATTTTCAGGAATTCTGATGGATGCCTATAGTTATGGGGTTGCAAATAAGACTGTTACCTTTCACAAGCCAGGTGGGGAGTTAGGAACTCTTGTTGATGCTGTAACTGATGAAAATGGAGAATTCACGATTGAAAATGCAGATTATGTTCCTGGCAGTGATGAAAACTACTACGGAAACTTTACATTTGCAGGTGACGGAAAATATGCAGGATGTAGCTATGAGGGCAATGTGACTGTTGTTGCAAAATAACTGTTATTTTAAGGGAATAACATTCCTATTCTACTTCTATGTCTATGAATATGTATTCTCCTATTGCGGTTACATGTTCATATTCTACTATTATTTTTCCCTGACTGCGTATATTGGTTTTTAAATCAATTAATATGCTGTTGATTTGACCGGTTTTTGTATTCAAATCCATGTCTTCTATTTTTCCTATTTTTTCAGCTCTTTTATCTATAACGCTTTTTCCGATTATACTTTTGATGTTCATTGTATCACAGTATAATAATTATTACCTAAGTTATATATAAGTTAATCATTTCAAAAGATGGAAATTCTTCCTAATCATGTTAAAAATACTTATTTTTATCTTAATAATGCAAGAATACCATGACCTCTTTTAGGTCGTGGATGAATTGCACTGTTGTGTGTACTATTTTTTTTAATTAATTTTATTGCGTTTATTTTTATTTAATATATTTGGAAACTATTTTAGACATATGAATTTTTTTGTTCAGTATACTCTCTTTTTTTTGTGAGGGATTATAATATTTGCTTTGAGTTGTGAAAATTGTCTTGGGTTTAAAAAATTGTTCTCAGTTCGTTATTCGATTACTTCTCAAATGCTCTCCCTCTTTTTTTATATAGGAGTAATTACCAAATGGTATACTATGCAATTAATGTAATTTGATTGTAGTTTTAAAAAATAACACTATTTTGTATGTCTTAAAAAAAATGTAAAATTTGGGGGATGGAGATTTATTTGAGTGAATATATTCGAGGATTAGTTGTTAAACTTCATTTAACTCCTGAACAAGAAGTTGAATTTAAAAAAAACTATGGTTGTGCTCGTAAAACCTATAATGAACTTTTAAATAAATATAAAATCAAATATGGTGAGGATTCTACTAAAATTCCAACTAAAAAAGAATTAAATCACTTCTTAAAAGAAACTAAAAATGAATTACCATATCTGGATGAAACAGAGTCCACTAGCCTTCAACAGGCACGTGATGATTTGCATAAAGCATTTAAAA
>NZ_JAZQIJ010000015.1:0-5741 GCF_045541095.1 Methanobrevibacter sp. | reverse complement strand
CAATATTCTGTATAATTGCATCTGCAGGATCTGCCTTTGCAGCAGATGACTATGGGTATGTCGGAAGTGCCTATGTAGATGATGTGGACAACGGATATGATGACGGTTACACTGGAAGTGCCTACGTGGATGATGTGGACGATGGATATGATGGCGGTTACGCTGGAAGCAACTATGAAGATGGAGGATATGCCGGAAGCAACTACCAGGATGATGGTGGTTGGGCAGGTAGCCAATACAATGAAACTCTTGAAAATGCTACCGCAGCAAACCAGACTGCATCTAATCAAACTGTTAACGGTACAACAAATACTACTGCTCCTGTAGCAGCAAACACAACCTCAAATGCTACTATTCCGGATGCTGTTCACAATATGTTAGCAACCGGTAATCCAATATTGATTTTAGTAATTGTGGCTGCAGTTTTAGGTGGTGTGGCTGTTATAAGAAGAAACAAATAAGATTATTAACCTGAAAGCAGAATTTTATAATTCTGCTTTATTCCCCTTATTTTTAATTTCAATTAATTAATTTTCCCTGTTGAATAATATTTTTTTCTGTTTTTGCTATCTTTTAAAAAAGTAACTTCCTGATGTATAAATGCCGTTTTTACTTTCTTCCAGTTTCAAAGTGTTTCCGTTAGGATCTTTAAGGCCCAGATTATTGATGTATGATGCATATTCACGGGCTAAATCCTTACTTAAACTGGATTTAAATGTTCCGTTTTCTCTCATATATTGTCCCATATTCCATTCATACGCAGCATCTGCTGTATCAAAGCTTGTGATAGGACACCAGCACATTGCTCCTGCAATTGCATTTGATAAGCTATTTCCATCTTTTGAAACCATGGCTGCCTGTATGTTTTCAAGATAAGGGTTATATAATTCGCTGTTTCCGCTTGCACCCATTATGGCGGATTGAGCTCCTCCTCCACTGTGGCCGAAAGTGAAAATCTTTTCGATGTCTCCCGGCAGATTGTCACCATTGAATCTGTAATATGTAACTGCAGCCTTCAAGTCAGTCACACCAGCGGGTGCCTGTGCATTGTCTCTTCCAAGACATCCGGCGTTCAGATAGATGAATCCTTCATTAGTATAGTTTTTCACTTCACTTGCATTGTACCTGGTCGGTGCGAGACATGATAAATATCCAGGTGTATTGATTGGCATCACTATCGGTGCTGTTGATGCAGTATAGTTTCCAACATTTTCAGAGTCATTGACGCTGCATGTATACGTTCCGTTGGCGTTTTTCTCTCCTTCAAAATAATTTCCAGGAACGTATATACCACATGACTCATATTTGGCATCCTTTGGATTCATGCAATATATGAGTCCGATTTGATAGTAGATGTCATTTTTTTCATCATAGCTCCAGTTATCCATATTGATAGATAGCTTTTCTGTTAGTGCAGATGCATTGTATGACTTTCCTGCGGCCATAGGTGTGTCTTTTGATAACAATGCAAACGCCCCTGCTATTGCTATTATCGCAATAACTGCTATGATTATTGTTTTATGCAAATTTTTCATATTTTCACCTTATAAATCAATAACTCTCTTTTTCTATATCTTATTTTTTTTACATGACTAAAAGTTAATTAACTATTATATAATATAATTATATTGAAGGTGAATTTTTGTGGAGATAATCGGATATTCTATTGCACAGGTTGTTTTAGAGATAGTAATTTTTTTAACATTGGTATTGATCGGTACGTTTTTTTTAGAAAGGGAAAAACGCAGTTCCAACAGATACTTAAATCCACAGGAATTTTTGCCGATAGATGAAATTCACACATTAAGGCAAATCTATTATCTGATTCTAATGGCAATGTGTCTGGTCGTTTTCTTTTATGCAATTATTTTCTGGGATTCTGATTATTGGGCATTATCTCTGTTTGATGCAGTTCTTTCTTTGTATATTGCCATTACGATAGATAAAAAATCTTTAAAAAATAAGATTTTGGTATTGTTGCTTGTCCCATTCGGATCACTGACATTTTTCATGTTTAATTTTTCCCTAGGGGCTTATATCAGTCTGATTCATATTCCGGTTTATTTGTATTTCACTAAGTATTATTTCGATAAGTTCATGGAATATACTTCTTCAAATGGTCTGGGTATAACAATCATATTGCTGTTTGTCATAGTTTTTGTAAGCTTTGTAGTAACTATGTTTGCCGAAAACGTCAATCCTCTTGATTCATTGGTGATGGTTTCCAATGCATTTACAAGTAACGGTTATGCCGTTTTGGGCCAATCCATTCCTGGTAAAATAAACAGTCTGTTTTTAGTTTGGGGAGGATATATAATATCCGGTGCAGGTACGGCAACCTTAACTGCAGCAATTTTAATCAAACGGTTCAACAAACGTTTCAGGGAACTGGAAAGATTATTGGAAGAGGAGGACAAATAATATGTTTGGATTTATCATTGACATTATTCTGACTATTGTTTTATTCATGATAATAATAGGATTAGGTTTTGCTTTCATGCGCGTTTTGTGCCCGATTGTTGAAAAAATTAAGAACAATCCTTCTGTCAAATCTTCAAGATTTCTTAATCCCAAAGAATATCTTCCTGAAGAGGAAGTATTTACAATGAAACAGGTTTTTTATCTGATATTGATTGTGCTTTGTGTATTTAACTTCCTGTTTCTATTAGGTCCATGGTTTAATGGGCAGAATACGGTTATATTCATTGATTTGGTTCTTTCATTTTATCTTGCATTTCAAATTGATGCAAATTCAAATTTTAATAGAGTTCTGTGGGTATTTGCAATGCCTTTCGCATCAATAGTATCTGTTCTTACATTGTTTCTTCCGATTCCGGTATTCTCATCAGGCATATTGTTTTATATGTTAGTTGAGTTTATTCATGCATTGGTATTCCTATATTTCATCAGGGTATATTTCCGGAAATTTAATGACTACACTGAAACCAACAGTTTAGGAATTACCATAATGCTTTTATTCCTTATAGTTTTTGTCAGCTTTTTAATCACTATCTTTGTAGAATCAGTAAATCCTTTGGATTCCCTTGAAATGGTTTCAAATGCATTTACAAGTAACGGTTATACTATTTTGGGTAGCTCCAATCCCGGAAAAATAGATGCAATATTTTTAGTTTGGAGCGGTTTTATTTTAAGTGGTGTCGGTACTGCAACACTTATTGTTTCAATTGTCATGAGACATGTCGACAGCAAGTTTGACAGTCTTGAGGAAAGAATCAAAAAGAATAAGAAAGATTAGTTAATTATTCTTTTTGCAAATTCCTTAATGTCATTCAAGTCTTTTTCATTAGGTCTTCCTCTGTGGATTAGCTTGAATGCTCCTCTGCAGTGGAATTCATCATCGCTGATTTTAAGGCCGTTTGCTTCAGCTTCTTTTTTCACCTGACCGAATGTTGATTCGATGAGTGCTGCGGATGAAAAATTGTATATGCATCCTACGTTGACATTGATGTTTTGAAGAAACTCTTTTATGCTTTTATCGATTCCGGCAGCATAAATTGCACTACCTAAAAATAGAACGTCCACGTCTTCTGTTAGCGGTTCGTCTACTGTTTTTGCTTCTACGTTGCAAACTTCTGCAATTGCATCTGCAAGCTTTTTGGTATTTCCTGTTTTTGTGTAGTATCTTATTGCAATTTTCATTTGAATTACTCCTTTTAATTAAATTTGATTTAATTCAATATAAACCTTTTTTAAAAATATGTAAGTTAAGAATTACTCGTCAGTCACGTTCCTGTCATTGTAGGTGGAATCTTCAACGACATGAGTCATATGGATAACCTGCTCAACGGAAAAACATGGGCTACATTCAATGTACAGGCCGTTTGTAGCGCAAAACAACTTTTTAAATGAATGGTAAATTAAGGGGTGAGGCAAATCATGATGTCTTAAGTGCAATAACTGCTATAGGACAAAGACAAGCACCAGCTATCATTTTTGAATAGGGATAAATAGTTCCTGTATCTAATATATTACTGATGCAGACTAATGATAACATTGAATATATTGTAGGAAATCCCCGAAAGGCCATCAACCGGCTTGCATTTCCGACAATTTTTTCAATGCTTTTGATGTTTTTGAATAATTTAATTGACGGCTTTTGGGTTTCTGGTCTGAATGCCGAGGCACTTGCAGCTTCGGGTTTTATATTGCCGCTGTATCTGGTCATCATAGGCATCGGAAACGGTATCGGTGCGGGCACCAATTCACTGATTTCAAGATATGTCGGAGCACGCAAGTTTGACGGCGCTAATAATGCAGTTATTCATTCATTTATTCTGATGATTGCAGTATCAGTTATTATTTTTATTGTAGGTTTCTTCTTTTTGGGAGACATTGTTGATTTGCTTGGGGCAAGTAGTGTCAGGTCATATTGCCTAAGCTATGGACAGATTATATTTTTACTCAACATTGCCTTTCTTGCACCCAATGTAACGGCAAGTGTATTCAGGGCGGAAGGTGATGTTGGCCGTGCAACAAATCCGTTGGTTTTATCCGCCGTTTTGAACATGATAATAGATCCTATTATGATTTATACTCTTGATTTAGGTATTTTTGGTGCAGGTCTTGCAACTGTAATTGCTTCATTTATAGGCTATGCGTTGATGCTCTACTGGATTTTTGTCAAAAGGGATACATTTTTCAAGTTCAAAATGAAATATTACAATCGCAATCTTGAGATTTATGAGGAAATTCTGATCGTTTCACTTCCGGCCAGCCTTGAAGAGGTCATATTTGCTCTTGTTGCAATAATACTTAATTTCCTCATAATTACTACTGCAGGCGTCGGAGAGGTTGCCTCATTTACAATCGCATGGAGATTTATCTCAATTGCGTTTCTCCCATGTATGGCCATTGGAATTGCCACAATTACAGTTTCGGGAGTTGCCTATGGGGCCCGTAACTGGCGCAACTTTAATGAAACCATTGTCTATTCCACTCTTTTAAGTCTTGCGATTACTGTTGGGATATGTGCAATCTTTTTTATTTTTGCTTATCCTATCTGTGAGCTGTTCAATTTCCAGGCTGGAGACTTGGCGTTGGTTGACAGGTCCGCTGAGATTTTACAGATACTGGTATTTTATAATGTCCTAATTCCTTTAGGTGCAACGGCGGCATATACTTATCAGGGTGTTGGATCAGGATTTAAATCATTGGCTCTCACTGTATTGAGGGAACTGATTTTGAGCATGGCTTTTGCTTATTTAATGGGAATTACATTTAATATGGGTGTTTTTGGAGTTTATTTGGGTGCAATAATAGGTATGAATATTGGCTCGATTATCGGTTTTGAGGCAATCTGGAGATTCAATATGAAGTTCCGGAAACGATGTGAGTAATACTTTTTTTAGAAATCTTTATATTTAATCTTATTATAATTATTAAATCTATTTTATCTTAATGGTGCAAGAATACCTCGACCTCCAATACTTTTGAAGTCAAACATGATTTCAACAAGCTAGAAGGGTATAACATGGAAATTTCAGTTAAGTATAAGGCTGGAATTCCAACCTTATACTGGTTTAGAGATCATTCATAAACTAATATATTTTCTGCATGATTTTTGTAAAGATTGTTAAATCTTCACAATTATACTGTGTATCTAATTTTATTTAATCCTTTGTTTTGAATAAGGGCAATTATTTCTTTTTATACTAATTAACTAATTTTAAATCATTTTTCAGATATTTTTAGTTATCTATTAAGTTATTTAATATTGCTTT
>NZ_JAZQIJ010000014.1:0-38227 GCF_045541095.1 Methanobrevibacter sp. | reverse complement strand
GCGATTAAAGCTTTGATTCTTGCTTCATCAGCTTCAATTCCTGCTGCTTCAATAATACTTTTAACATTTTCTTCGTTAATATCTTTTTCTGCACTGTGCAAAATCATTGCCGCATATATATATTCCATGTTATCACCATTAATTTTTTAAAGTGTTTGTTTAAATTATAAAAATTTTAAATTAAATTTTAGAATAGCAACCCAAACCCAGCTGCTGCATCTTCATCTTCTTTTTCTTCTTCCTCTTCTTCAACAACTTCCTCTTCAGCTTCTTCTTCAACTGCTGGAGCAGCTGCTACAGCAACATTGGAAAGTTTTTCAGCTAATGCTTCGCTTAAAGCACCTTCAGTACCTGATACTTCTGATGCTAATGCTAACATTTTAGCTTGTGCTAAACCAATAATTGGTTCTGAAGTTTCTGAAGTCATTATAGCTGCTTCTACACCGACATTGATAGCTCTGGTGTATGCGAGTGTAATGATTGTGGAAGTAGTTTCTTTAGTAGGAATAGCTGCGTTTACAGATAAGTTGAATGCACTTCTGAATGCATTTTGTACGTCAGCTAAAGTTTGTTCTTCATCGATTGCAAGTACATCTGAAGTATAAATTGATCCTTCTTCGTATACTGCTTTTAAGTCAATTCCTACTTCCATCGGATTGATTTCCAATCTGGATAAGGTAGCTGCTACTTGTTTGGATACTTCTTCACCAGCTTTTACGACAACAGTTTCCTTTTGTACGCAAATTTTACCTTTATCGATTTTTGCAGGAATTCCAACTTGTTGTAATTCACCTAAGAATGGACCTGGTTCGAATCCGGTGTCCCCTTCAGGTACGACAATATCATCAGGAGCAATGGTTCCTGGTTTAGCAGGAGCGGATGTTTTGCTGTCTTCCAATATTTTGTACAATTTGAAAGGATTCATTTCGGTTGCAACGAGTGCAATTTGACCATCCATATGTTCAGATAAATCTACAATGTTAGTTTTTTCAGCATTGCAATCTTCAAGAGCTAAATTGATAAGATTGATTTTGGACATTCTGATAACAGCTTTACCTAAAAGAGATTTTCTCATTTCTTGGAGCTGTTTTGCAGGAATGTTTTCTAAATCGACGAGACCGATAACATCGTATTCATCGATGATAGCTTTTAGCTCTTTAACTTCTTCCTTTTTCCATTCAGCAACATGAGCCATTAGATCACCCTCACTACTGGTCCCATAGTTGTTTTTATAAACATGGACTTAATTTGACTTCTTCCTTTTTCTAAATTGCGGTCTAAGACTGTTAGAACAGTTTCCACATTTTCAGCTATATCCTCGTCTGACATGTCTTGGCTTCCAACAACAATTTGAATACTTGGTTGTTGTTTTACACCAACTTTGACAGTGCTTTGTAATCTTTCTAAAAGAGGATCGAGTTTGATACTTGCTGGCACTGGTTTTGGCATTTTTCCACGAGGACCTAAAACTGGACCGAGGAATCTACCAACGAGTGGCATCATATCAGCTTGAGCTACTAAGAAATCAACAGAGTTAGCCATTTTTTTGGCAGCTTTTCTGTCTTTTCCGAACTCTTCTAAATCTCCTTTATTAATCACAACGTCAAGACCAGCATCTTTAGCTTGAACAATGAGTTCCCCATCAGCAATGACTCCGATATTTACATCTTTGCCACGGCCGTTAGGAAGAGTAACTTCCTCATTAAACCTATTTTCTGGCTTTTTGACATCTAAGTCACGGATATTAATAATAATATCTACGGACTCAGTGAAGTTTCTCGGCTTAGATTGTTCTTTAGCCTCCTTCACCGCGTTAATTACATCTTGTGTCATATTTATCCCCCATGAACATTCTGTTCATTGGATTTTTTGGTTTCATGAGAATCGATTACAAGAAAAAAATTCTTAAACGATTGCATGAATTAAAAACAGTATATCAATTATAATCGCGATTATAACGTCATATACACTGTATTGTTAACTTAAATTTAAATTTTGTGATGAAATCTATGCATTTAAGATATCATCATATTCGCCAGCATCGACTGCTTTTTGTGCTTCTCTTGGGTCTTTTCCGTCAACGGATATTCCCATACTGACACAGGTTCCCATGATTTCTTTGACACCTGCTTTGTAATCGTTTGCAAGTAATGAATCGAATTTCATTCTTGCGATTTTTAAAGCGGTTTCAATAGGTAAATCGTTTACGATATCTAAACCTGGTTCATGAGAAGCTTTTTCGATGCCTAATTCTTCCATGATAAGTGAAGTAGTTGGAGGAGTACCAATTTCGATTTCGAATTCTTTAGTATCCCTGTCAACACTAACGATTACAGGTACTTTCATTCCTGCAAAGTCAGCGCTTTTTTTATTGATTTCTTCTACCACTTGCATCATGTTAATACCGAGAGGTCCTAATGCTGGGCCTAATGGAGGTCCAGGAGTAGCGCTTCCACCTTCGATAAGAACTTCGACTGTATCTTTAGCCATCAGTCAGCCTCCTTTTGAATTATTCTAATTTGATCAGCTTTAACAGTAACTGGAATAGGTACTGCTGCCTCTATTAACTCAAGGACGACTTCTTCACGTGATTCATCAATACGAACCACTTTCGCCCTTTCACCTTTGAATGGACCAGAAATAAGCTCAACAATACTTCCTTTCTGAATGGAGGAAATAATTGGCTCTGGTTTCAGGAATCTTTTTGCCTCATCAAAGGTAATGCCTACACTACCTTCAACAACCCCTCTTAAATGTTGTACTTTTAAGTCAGGGTTCCTAAGATCTATTTTTGTTGAAGATTCAACTAAAATATACCCTTTTAAAGATTCCGGTACAAGAATTGAGGAAATACCTACACCATCTATAGTTCTAGCTTTACGAGCTAAAAGTCTAGCTACATTCCTTTCTTGACCTGCAGAGGTCTTAAGAGCATATATGGAACTATTAGATTCTTCCATGAAAAATTCACCTGTTTTAATATTTGACTAAGTTATGAAGACCCACAAATGTGGTTCTTAGGTAATTCACCAATGAGTGAAAATTTACTAAGCTATCCCCCATCTTCAATAGGTTTAAAACAATCATCTATTCGATTAATTAAACTTAATAAAGTCTTAGTTTTTTTAATCCAAAAAGATAAATTCATACATTAAGTTAAAAGTTATTATAAAAGCCATAATTATTCAAGATGAAAATGATTCTTGAAAATTAGATTTCTATAATATAAATATCTATAAACTTAATAGTATATAAAAGTTTTCAAAAAAATAGATTTTGAAATGAAATTTTAAAATTACAAAAATTTTATTATAACCGGGATCAAAAAAAATAAAAAAATATTAATTGGCTTTAGATACCAACTAATGCACCTAACAGCACAATAACAAAACCAATTACTCCAACGATTAAAACACCAATGGAGACAACTTTAGCAAGTTCTTTGTATTCTTGGCCATCAGGTTTTCTTGATACTTTTAATACCCTTTTACTGTCTTTGATAAACTTATTAAAACTTTCTTGTACGTTCATTTAAATACCCAAAATAAAAAATTTAATAATTATAATAAAATAATAGTAATAAAATAATTTATATTTTAAACATTAATAAATCTTTGCATTTTTGAAAAAAAATAAAGAAATGAAATTAGAAGATTCCATCAATGAAATCATCTAATTGGTCAGTTGCAGCTTCAGTTTCTGAAACTTCCTCAACAAAATCATTGTTTGAGTCATCTTCAGTAGAATAATTGTTTTTAATGCCTGAAACAACCACAGTTGTCCTAACAGTATTTTGGAGACTTTCATCAATTTGAGTACCCCAAATGATGTTTGCTTCAGGATCCAATTTATCGGCAACAACCTGAACTATTTTTTCAGCTTCATGTAAGGTCAAGTCTGAACTACCAGATATGTTGACCAGTGCACCTGTAGCATTTGAAATATCAATGTCCAATAATGGGCTGCTTAATGCTTCATGTACTGATTCTAAAGCTCTGTCGCCAGAATCGGATTCTCCCATACCAATCATTGCCATTCCTGAACCGCTCATGATGCTTCTAATATCAGCAAAGTCTAAACTTACAAGACCTTTTTTGGTAATCAATTCTGTAATTCCTTTAACGGCTCTGCCTAAAATTTCATCTGAAACCATGAATGCTTTGTTTAAAGGTAAGTTTGGTGCAACTTCTAATAATTTATCATTTGGTATTACAATAACAGTATCAGCAGCTTCATGGAGTTTTTCCAGTCCTTGTTCGGCATTTTCTCTTCTACGGATTCCCTCAGCAGAAAATGGCATAGTGGCAACAGCAACAGTCAATGCACCTAATTTTTTAGCGATTTTTGCAATGATAGGTGCTGAACCGGTACCGGTTCCACCTCCAAGTCCGCAAGTGACAAATACCATATCAGCGCCTTCGAGTTGTTCTCTGATTTCATCTTCACTTTCTTCAGCGCATTCTTCACCGACATCAGGATCTCCACCTGCTCCTAATCCTTTAGAAGTTTGTCTACCTAGAAGAATCTTGTTACTTGATTGAGCATAAAATAAATCTTGAGCATCAGTATTGACAGCAATTGTAGTTGCTCCTTCAATACCCATTTCGTTTAATCTTGAAATAGTGTTGTTTCCTGCTCCTCCGGCACCAACAACGAAAATTTTAGTTTCTACACCTTTGATAATTTCGATTAAATCATTGTCTATATCCGAAGAGACGTTTGTAGGAGCTTTCTCTTCCATTCTTTGTTCTGATTCTTTGATTGCGTCATCTATAATTTTCACGAATTAACACCACTTACTCTGCTATTAAAATATTTGTATATATTTCTATTGTAACTAATATTTAAATGCAACTACTATTTAAACCAAACCCATTTAAGGTTAAAAAATCATGATGATTTAGTCTCTTGGCATCGCTATTATTTCATGAATCTGCATGTTGAACAGGTTTTTGGAATTGACAGGAGTTAAAATAACCGCAGTATCCACACCATGCGCCCTTCCGCCGATGGCCATAATTTCTTCACCGACAGGAATCAAACCTGCATCGGCAGCCATAAGGGAAATCTCAGCAGACACTTTTACACCATGGGAAAACATTCTCAATGTGTCGGCAACAACATCCAGAGGTGAAAATCCCCCATATTTATTGGTTACTCCCCTTGCAGCACCGCTGAATGCATGAAGTCCCTGATATGTTTTAACACCCACACTTTCCAGTTTTTCAATCATTTCCGGAGATATGTCTGATTCATTATCTCCGCTGAATCCGACATTATGGGAAACATTGACAATTGTAATTCCATCGTCATCAATTGCCTGTCTGAGTTTAAGCGCTGATTCGCCGGATGCAGATGCAATTAAAATATGTTTAATGTTGTCAACAGTATCCAGTTTATCCTTAACAGCCAAAATCAATTCATCAGTATAATCATCACCCTGTTTGTCAAAATATGTTATGAACTTTCTTGCCATTTTAACACGACCTTAATAGATAATTATTATAATCTCTATTATACTATATATTATACAATTAATTTTATTTAAGATTATTATGAGTGATGTAAAAGATATTAAACATGTTATAATTAGAGGACATATTGTCATCCCGATTGAAACCGGATATATCAAACCCAATGAAGACCTTAGTTCAATTATTGAACCTGCAAAAAGGCTTATGCAGGACGGAGACTATCTTGTGATAGCCGAAACCCCAGTGTCAGTTTCACAAAACAGACTGGTCGATGAAGCCGAATACACTCCATCACTTACCGCAAAATTCCTTACAACAGTATGGAGCAAATATCTGTGGGGATATGTTTTCGGTCCGATTCTCGGAATCAAAAAAAGAACTATCAGAAATTTGAGAAAACTTCCCGAACAAACCAAAGCCCACAAAGAAGTGGTTCTTCAGCTGTACGGCCTCAAACATGCACTCAAACCCGCTTCCGAAGCAGGAATCGATTTGAGTAATGCTCCAGGAACCTGCGTCTCACTTCTTCCGGAAAATCCCGAAAAGGTTGCAAAGGAGATTAAAGAACAAATCGGCAAAGAAGTGTGCGTCATGATAATTGATACCGATGCGACCTACATGAAAAACGGCAAATATTTCACCGGCCTTCCCATTGCAATCGAAGGAATCGATGCAGACAACGGATTTTTCGGATATGTGAAAGGTCAGCTAAGCGAAAACATGGGATCAACACCTCTAGGATGCAGCGAAAAAATGGATGTTGAAACCGCCCTGAAATTTGCAAACATAGCGGAAGATTATCAGAAATCCCTTTCAACGGAAATGAAGACAATTCACAGTGTAAAAGCTGTTCTGGGTACGGAAATGGATGAGGTAACTGTAGAAGCCCTTGACTCAATAACCCACACCCCTGCCGTGATAATAAGAAAACAATAATCTATTTATAAAATAAAAAACAAAACTCAACATAATATTTGAATTATTTTCATATACAAAGAAGGTTTTAGGGGAAATTAAATGATAAATGATCCATTAGTAAAGACATTATTAATAAACGTTGTTGAAGATGAAAGCAATCTACCAATTGTAGAAGCTTTAAACGATGGTTTAGATACAGATGAAGCAATTTCAGAGAAAACCGGGATTAAATTAAATATTGTTAGAAAATATTTATATAAACTTTATGATATGGGATTAGCCAGTTATAAAAGAAGTAAAGACCCTGAAACCCAATGGTTCACATATTCATGGAAATTTGAAGAAAACGAAGTGACCAACCGTATTAAAAAAGATTCAGAACAATATTTAAAAATGCTTAATGATGAACTTGAACGTGAAGAAAACAACATGTTTTTCATATGCCCACAAGGCCACGTAAGACTTGATTTTGATGCAGCCTCCGATTACGAATTCCTGTGCCCAGTATGTATGGAAGAGCTTGAATTCCAGGACAATAGCGAAAACATTAAGCAAATCAAAGAAGATTTGAAAATGGTTGAAAGCAATTTCAATTCCTTTAACAAAAAGAACAAATAGTCAGGATAAAATGGAGATAGAATTACTCAGAAAGGAAAATACTCCTGAAAATGTTATCGACCATTCAATAGCAGTTTGTAGAAAAGCTATGAAAATAGCTTCTAATTTTGATAATGCAGATAAAGATTTAATCCAGACAGGTGCTCTTCTGCACGATATAGGCAGGTCCAGAACTCACGGCATAACCCATGCAATAGAGGGGGTTGAAATAGCCAGAAAATATGGATGCTCCCAGGACGTGCTGAACATCATTGAAAGACATATAGGAGCCGGAATTACTCCAGATGAGGCAGAAGCACTTGGACTTCCCAAAAAATCATATGTTCCGCAAACCCTGGAAGAAAAGATTGTTGCGCATGCAGATAATCTGATAAGCGGCAGTGATGAAGTTGATATTGATTTTGTAATTGAAAAATGGAAACGAAGGATTGAAAACCCTGACGACAACATCAAACGATTGATTGAATTTAATGATGAACTAATTAAACCTTTTGAGGAATAACATGAAAGTAATATGCTCAAGTGAAGAATCCCTGTACCGCCCCGAAGCTGTCAGATGGAGACAAAGAATGGAAATGATGGAACCTCTTGGAGATACCGTCGTGCTGCTTCCCTGCAGTATGAAAAAGCCATATTCCAATTCCAAATCACATCAGAAATTCAGAAAGCTAACAAGATCATTTCAGGAACTGATTGTGACTTCACCATTCGGAATCTGTCCAAGGGAACTTGAAAACACATTTCCAATTCAGTCCTATGACGTGAGCACCACCGGCAAATGGTCAGAAGATGAAATTGAAGAAAGCGGAAAACTGATTGAAAAATATACCAAAGGAAAGGAAATTGTAGCCAATCTTGCGGGAGGATATCTGCAATCATGTGAAGCATATATAGATGATTTCGTAAATGTATGCGTTGACGAACGACCAACTTCACCGGAATCCCTTTACAATTTAAGGATGGAACTTAAAAACCATCAAAAAATATCAAGAAGGGATAAAGTGATGCATGAGCTGAAATCCATTGCCAAGTACCAGTTCGGGAGTGAAGGAGACAAATTCATTCCTGAAAATGTCAAAACCAAAGGAATGTATCACAAAAGAATCCTGTCCAACGGAAAACAGCTGGCATTATTAAACAAAGATTACGGCCTTTACAGACTGAACCTTCCTGGAGGAGAAGTCCTGAAAAATTTGGGAATCAACATAGTAAATATAGATTTCAATCTTGAAACCAATACAGTGTTTGCACCTGGAATTCAAAAGGCGGACCACAACATCATACCGAACGATGAAGTGGTTGTCGTTAATGGGGATGAGGTTGTCGGCGTTGGAAAAGCTGTGATGACCGGCCGTGAAATGGAAGAGTGCGACAATGGAATTGGCGTGAAAATTAAACATCGTGTAAAATAATTACAAAATATAACAAACATTATAAATATAAGAAACTGTAATACTAAATAATACAAAAAAATTAGGAGATACTAAAATGTCAGAAGAATTAGTTAATGATATTAAAGATGCTGTTTCTGTAATAAACGACCCCCACATGGGAATAAGCATTGTAGAAATGGGCATTGTACAAAACATTACCGTAGACGGTGACCAAGCAGAAATTACCCTCAAACCAACCAATCCAGGATGCATGAGTATCACCCGTATCGCAGCTGATGCAAAAGTAAGAGCAGAAGCAGTTGAAGGTGTCGAAAAAGCAAAAATCATCGTTGAAGGACACGCTATGTCTGATGCGATTAATGAAATGATTAATAGATAAATTTTAAATTTTTTAGTTAATTACCTAAAAAACCGAAAGGGTTATATATAGTAATTAATATAAGTATAAGTGTTGACAGATAACTGTCACACTAAATTTATAGGCTAGTGGCACAGCTTGGTTAGCGCGCTCGGCTGATAACCGGGAGGTCATGGGTTCGAATCCCATCTAGCCTACTACAAACTATTTTTAAAGATTTTTTCACTTTACATGACAATTTTATCTAAAAATTAGCAATTTTCAAAATATATACTTTCTTTTACATGATAATTTTTATATAGTCATTCGAACATAATATAACTTAATTGTACAAAAAGTTGGAATGATGATTAAAATGTGGGAACGTATTAATGAAAAATTCAAAAAATATCCTGCACGCATAAGGGTTGCAGAAAAGATGATTGAGCTTGGACTTTCAATCAACGAAAATGGCAAAATCTACTGCGGAAATTTGAAAATCAGTGATAAGGCACTGGCAACAGCAGCTGAAGTTGACAGAAGAGCAATAAAATCTACAATTGAAGTGATAAAAGAAGATCCGGAATTAAATAACCTGTTTTCAAACATTATCCCTGCAGGAACACTACTCAAAAACATTGCGAAAAATCTGGAATTGGGAGTAATTGAAATAGAAGTCGGGTCTGAAAGCGAAGGAATACTGGCTGCAACAACAAACTTAATATCAAAAAAAGGAATTGGTATTAGACAAGCCTATGCCGAAGACACAGAACTTCAAAAAACACCACTATTAACAATAATTACAGAAAAACCCGTGCAAGGGGATTTAATAAATGAATTTTTAAAAATAAAAGGAGTTACAAGAGTATCAATTTACTGATTCTCATAAAATTCCTTTCTTGCTTTTTCCATTTCACGATCTTCTTCTTCAAGAATATCTAAAAGTTCTTCCCAAGCTTCTAAAGATTCTTTAGCAGCTTCTTCAGTTAACTTTTCAATTGCATAACCAGCATGAATGAGAACATAATCTCCTATTTCTACATCCGGTAATAAATCTAATTTTGCTTGTTGTCTTGCTCCTCCGAAGTCAGCGGATAACCAGCCGTCTTCTTTGTTAATTTCAACAACTTGAGCAGGTGCTGCAATACACATAATTCCATCTCCAAAATTTTAATATATATTATTTACTAAATGATATTATATAAAATTATCTAACAGGTGTTTTAATGAGAAATATTGTTATTGGTTCAGGCCCTGCAGGGAGATTAGGGTCTTTGGAACTTGGTAAATTAGGAGAAGAGGTTACTTTAATTGAAAAAAAACATATAGCCGGAACTTGCCTTAATGAAGGATGTATGGTTGTTTGCGCACTTACTGACATTACAAAATTCATTGATGCAAACAGCAGATTCAACAATTACGGATTTATCAAAAGCCAGCTTGAAATTTCATATGAAAAGATCGTTGCAAAAATCACAGAAACCCAGGAAAAGCTCAGGCATTTAAACCAGCTTGAAAATGAAAGCTTTGGAAACAATATAATCTATGGAGAAGCAAGCATTGAAGATAATGGCGTCACTGTAAATGGAGAAAGCTTCGAATACGATAATCTACTAATAGCTACAGGAGCAAGGCCGTTTATACCTAACGTGAAAGGAAGCGAATACGGTTTAACCAACAAGGACATTTTGAAACTTGATGATGTCCCTGAAAAATTAAACATTATCGGTGGAGGAATCATTGCAACTGAAATTGCCAACATCTACTCAACATTAGGCAGTCAAGTCAATATCCTTGCAAGAAGCACAATCCTAAAGGAACTCGGCGAAACCACCAAAAAATACGTTCTTGAAAACATCATTCCTGACGTGAACATCCACGAAAACACAAATGTCTCTGAAGTCTTCAAAGACAAGGTCCTGACTGATGACGGTGAAGAGCTTGAAGGAACTGCATTTTTCGCAACAGGAAGAGTTCCAAACAGCGAAATTGCTGAAGGGCTTGTTGAGCTGAATGACGACAGAACCATAAAAGTCAATGAAATGATGAAAACAAATGTTGAGAATATATATGCCGCAGGTGACGTTACCGGAGGATATCAGCTGACACCAGTAGCCAGAATGGAGGGCATCACAGCTGCAAGGAACATGGCAGGGTATGCAAATAAAGTAAGCTACAGTTGCATTCCTCAAACATTGAGTCTGAACACTGAAGTGAGTTTTGTAGAAAATGAAAAATCCGAATGCAATGAGGATGACAAAGCCACCATAGGAATACCTGGAATTGCAGGCCCATCCGCATTTTGGAAAATACTCTCTGGCGATACAGGATACACCGAAGTTGAATTCGACAAGAAAAACAATAAGATAAATAGAATCAATTCAATATCCCCATCATCAACAAGTGATGTTGCATATCTGTCTTATCTGATGAGAATGGATTATGATTTGGACGATTATGGTGATTTTCTGGAAATTCACCCGTCTACCGATTCAAACTATAAAATTATAAAAAACATGTGGTTGTAACACCACTATTTAACTTTTTTTAGCATTTTATCCACTAAAACATCACTGGCCTCAAGGCACAGTTTAGCGTAAACGACAGCATTGTCCTTTAGGGAATCCATATGATCAAATGCATATTGGACATTTTTAACCACATCATCAACAGCAGATTCTACAATGGCTCCCTTAAATACTCCTGCCATATTCTGGTATCTTCCCCATTTCACATGAGTCAGCGCCACAATTGGAGTTTCACAGCACAACGCCTCCTGAAGGGAAACACCATCATCTGTTAAGACGGCCAAATCCGCATATTTAAACAGATGGTTAATCCAGTCAACGTAACCCACATAGATAATGTTTCTTTTTTCAATTTCATCGAGATATTCATCTTGCAGCGGAAGGCCAACCAGAACAAGATTATACTCATCTGAATAATCCGCCATATGGCAAACGCCATCAATCATACCCTTAAAAATAGATGAACCTGATGAAAATACAATTGTCTTTTTGGATTCATCGAAGTTAGGATATTCCTTTAATTTTGAAAGCCCAATGTCCGCATCACCACGACCTGCATCATCAGTTAACGGATAAAATGACTTGTCAGTATTTTTTGGAAGAGTATCCCATTTGAACTTGTCCAAATCAGGTAAAATAAAGCATTCATTGAATTTAGGACACACCTTGGAATCCAGAGGAGTGGAAATTAACGAAAAAGCGGGTTTTCTGGAAAGTTTTGCACCAAGTGAACCTACAATAGCTCCACCACCCAAAACACCAATGACAAAATCAAATTTGCCTTTTCTAATCAGACTTCTTGCTTTAAAGGTTGCAGTAATTAATCTTAATGCTCCTTTGGCGGCAGACAATTTTGTTGCTGCATGCCCTCCGGCCTGAGGAATGGAAATTTTATGCCATGAATATCCATGTTTTTTAAACAGTAACCCCGGAGCGGATTCATCAAGAGCGATTTCACACTCTACATCTCTTTTTTCCAACGCCTTTATAACATTAAGGGCAATGGAAGCGTCTCCACCTAAACCCCTTCCGGTTACAATCAGTAATGCCTTCATCAATTATTCTCCTAATCTTAATTTTGATTTTGATGGACTGTAACTTTTAGGATGATATGCATGAGGATTGTACAATAACCTTCTAAAGCCCAGACTTATCAGTAAAGGATTAGTAACCTCGTATTGCTTGTTCTTAAAAATCCATTTTCTAAACAAATCCCCTAAGCCCCCACCGGTTAGGACATCCATGAAATAGTCTCCAAATGTAGGATCCAGTAATCTTAACTTTTGTCTGAAGAATACTTTTAAATTGTTTCTTCTAACGAATGCAATCAAAGCTGTTGTGACGATAAACAATAAAATTAAACTCCACAATCCACCAATTAAATAAAATGAAACACCCAATGCGATAGCAAATACATGGTTTCCGACTTCACCAAGCATGATTTTTCCTGAAAAGTCCAGCGGACTATATCCGATACATACAATGAAAAGCAAAAGAGGAGTGTAGAATGCAGGAAGCTCAGCAACATCAGGAGATGCGAACAATACCATCATCACCATGGATATTACACACATTATCAAAGTTACAATACATGTGGAACCAGGTTGCATGTCGGAAATGTTCAACGGCTGGACCATAAGCGCTATGAATATTGCAGAAACACCCAGACCCATGGAAAAACCGAAAGCCATTACAAGGATCATTCCAATACCTCTTGAAAGCTGACCCCATTCTATACCGAACGGAGATTTTTTCCTTCCCATAATATCATCAATTAATGCAAAGACACCGATAATCAATATTAGGCTGTTGTATCCCGGTAAAAAATACAATGCCAACAGAATGAAAGGAACAATACCTACTGCTCTTGGAATTCCTCCACGAACATTAGGGAATAAATTTCCCATGTATCCACGTTTTCCAAGGAACCTGAAAATAATATTGACTATTGCGGTTCCTACAGCGGATAAAATAAATACAAATATCATGGCAATAATTATCGATGTATACATATGAATCACAAATTTTTCTATAACATTATAACTTATAACTATTAAAATATATAAAATTAAGTTATTTGATATCTTAAAATTGCGGCCATGCCGCCCAGGCTTTCCAATTGCTTGCCACCTTCATGCTCGCTGCTGATAACCATGACTTCTCCTTTCATGTTTTCAACCATGTCCATCAAATCGCCCATGCTTTCTGTAGCAACCATTTTATCAAGGATTAAAAGTTCCCCAACAGCACCCAAATTTATAGCATTTTTAACTTCCTTTAAACCATAAGCTATCTTTGATGAATTTTTGCCGATCTGTTCAAGCAGCCTGTTGACGGCACCCATTTCAATGGCTACCCTGTTTTCGGCTGTCAATTTTTCAACCGTGCCCTTTTTAAGGACTTCACTAATGCCAACACGGCCTCCGGATCCTGTAGGTTCTATAATGGATATCTTTGCCAAATCCTTATGTTTTTCTTTTAAATAATCATAAAAATCGTTTTTGACAAAACCAGGACCTGCAATGACAATATTTTGAATTGAATCGAATTTGACAATGGATTCTATTACCTTTTCGTAAAATTGAATAATGTTTTTTTGCCTGTTTTTATCTACAATCCTTTTGCCTGAAACACTGCCTTTTATCGGGCCGTAATATTCAATGCCGAATTGCCTCATCAAACCCAGTGTAGCAGTGTCATCTTCCAAAACTACAATTATGGCTGAGAGTTTTTTGGAAGCATCTATTGCCTGATTTACCCTTTTGATTGCCCATTTTGGCCATCTTTCTTTTTTTATGGTGATTGGAGTGTTAAGCTTAACCTCGAGAGTGTGGTGTGATCCAAGTGGAATTAAATCTTCAGGACCTCTGGTAATTACTCCTGTCAACCGCAGTTTTCCAGTGAATAATTGAAAACTAATGTTTTCAATATCAAGGCCCAAATAAAATGTTTTCTTGACTCCCCTGTCACTTCGAAGTTTATCTCCAGTATTATCCTGAATACGGCGGGTTGTTTTTGAAGAGGCATTGTCTCCAACTTCCACAATATGGGACAAATGCCATAAATCATCCAATGTTTCAGGGACAACCTCTACAATTCCCTCTTTTTCATCTTCATTTATAATTCTCATCAGTAAATTATTATTATAAAATACTATTAAAAATTTTTGAAAAAATGGAAAAAAACAATTAAGAATTTTGATAATTTAAAGTATTGTAGTAATATCCCTTTTGGGCAATGAGCTCATCATGAGTTCCCTGCTCGATAATGCTGCCGTTTCCAAGCACAATAATCTTATCGGCATTCCTGATTGTTGATAATCTGTGGGCAATGATGAAACTGGTTGTGTTTTTCATCAGCCTGCTTGCTGCCTTTTGAATCAGTTTTTCAGTTCTTGTATCAACACTTGATGTAGCCTCATCCAGAATTAGAATTCCCTTACCGGAAATAATTGTTCTGGCTATTGTCAAAAGCTGCTTTTGACCGTAAGATATATTGTCACTGTCCTCATTCAGTTTTGTTTTATATCCGTCCGGAAGCTGTCTTATAAAACTGTCAGTGCTTGCATTTTCTGAAGCAAACAATACCTCATCTTCTGTTGCATCCAACTTACCATATTTAATATTGTTTTCGATTGTGTCGGAAAACAGCCAAGAATCCTGCAGAACCATTCCCATCATTGAGCGCAGGGAATGCTTGTCATATTCATTTATGTTTACCCCATCGATTTTGATTTCTCCAGAATCAAGATCATAAAGTCTCATGAGCAGTTTGATGAGTGTGGTTTTGCCCGCTCCGGTTTCGCCCACAATAGCTATGTTTTCGCCTTTCTTAACTGTTAAAGACAGATCATCAATGATTTTTTCTCCTTCAACATAGCTGAAGCTGATATTTTCGAATGTGATTTCATCCCTAAATTCAGTGATTTCTTTCTCACCAGGATTTGACTCATCTTCCAGCTCTAAAAATTCGAATATCCTGTCACAGGAAGCTAAAGACATCTGAACCATAGGCATTATGTTGGTAACTTCGGTTATAGGACTTATGAATTCCCCGGCATATTGGAAAAATGTCAATATTCTACCCACAGGCATCGCACCCTGAAGGACAAAGATTGAACCGAGAACTGCAATAATGATTTCCATTGCATTTGAAATAAGGCTCATCGCAGGATTGTTGAGACTTGCAAAGAACTGCGCTTTCCATTCATAATCATACCACTTGCTGTTGTTGTTCTTGAAATGTTCAATGGAAGAGTTCTCATAATTGAATGTGCGTATGATATCATGGCTTGTTACAACCTCTTCAATTTGAGAGTTAACAGCACCCTTGATGGCCAGTTCGTTTGTGAAATACTTTTGTGAAAAGTTGGAAAGTACCCTGATTAGCAGAAATGTTATAGGCACGAGAACAAGGATTGCAAGAGTCATCCAGATGTTGACCGCAAGCATTACAATCAATACACCAATTATTACGATTCCTGACTGGAACATCTCCAAAAATGCACCTATCATACCGCTTTCCAATGTGTCCACATCATTTGTGATTCTTGAGAGGATATCCCCCTTCTTGTTTGAGTCAATATCCTCCATCGGCAGATGAGTGACCTTGTTAATCAGCCTTTCCTTTAATGTGAAGCAGATATTTACTACAATATCAGACAGCAGATATTCACCAAGATATCCGAATAGAGAAGTTAAAACATAAAGGACTATAAGAATAATCAATATATTAAATAAAGAAGCGAAATCAAGAGTTCCAGTATGCTGAATTGCTCTAGCAGACCCTTCAAAGAGAATTGTGATTGCATCCCCAATCAGCAATGGAGAAAATATGTTGAATAAAGTGGATAAAAATATGAACACTAATGAAAGGGTAATCTTAAGTTTATAACCGCTCAACAGAGTTAAAACATTTCGCATGGCTTTTTTACGGTCAATCTGTTTTTCTTCCATTATATTCCCCCCAATGTGTCCTTTTGACTGTCGACAATGTCACGGTATATTTCACATGATCCGAGCAGGCTGTCATGACTTCCCCTGTCAACGATTTCGCCGTCCTCAACCACGATTATCTCATCGGCATCCCTGATTGTAGAAATTCTTTGAGACACAATTAGAACAGAGGAGTTGAGTTTTTTCAAATTGTCCTTAACTATCTTTTCAGTGTTCATATCCAATGCGGAAAAACAGTCATCAAAAAGATAGAATTCACTTGGATTCAAAAGAGCCCTTGCAATTGAGAGACGTTGCTTTTGGCCTCCTGAAAAGTTAGCCCCACCCTGGACGACCTCCTCATCCAGACCATCTATAAAATTGACATGGGCATTTTTCAGTGCAGTTTCAATTTCCTGATCGCTTGCATCCTGTTTACCAACAAGCATGTTTGACCTAACAGTTCCGCTCAACAGAAGAGACTGCTGCGGTGCAAAACTGATTTTATCCCTCAGGGAACTTAAAGTAAAATTCTTAATATTCACGCCATTAATCAGTATTTCACCGGAGGTAGGATCCTGCAGACGAGGAATCATGCTTAAAATTGTGGATTTGCCGCTTCCGGTTCCTCCGATAATTGCAGTGGTCTTTCCAGGCTCCAGTTTCATATTAATTCCTTTTAGAGTTTCCTTTTCGCTTCCAGGATACTGGTATGAAACGTTTTTAAATTCAATTGTTGCATTGTCTTCGATGTTGTCCAGCTCACCGTCCGTAATGGCCAGTTCGGTGTCAAGTATCTCGTTGACACGTCTTGCCGAAATTATAATTCTTGGAAGAGTTATCATGAAGTTTCCAATCACAAGAAATGCTGATATGACCTGTGAGGAATACTGGACGAATGAAACAACCTCACCTGTGAGAATGTCTCCAACCGCAATCTGGAATGAACCGAAATAGATTATCTCAATAACCATAATATTCAATATTAAAATCAGCAACGGGCTGAAAAGCATCAGATACTTATAAAGATACAAATTCAAGTCCAGAAGCCTTTTGTTAACATCACCGAATTTCTCCTCTTCATAATCCTGTCTTACAAATGCCTTGATAACAGGTATTCCCATAAGGATTTCCCTTGACCTTTGGTTCATCTCATCAGTTATTTTCTGAAAAGCGTCAAGATATGGAACAACCTTTTTTACAAACAGCACCAGAGTGAGTAAAATCAAAATAAAAATCACAAAAATAATCCATGACAAGTCATAATCCACTTGAAAAACTTTAATAACACTTCCGAAACCTAAAATCGGAGCGAATATTATTGTAGTTAATGTCATTTCTGTAATTGTCTGTATTTGAGTTATATCATTGGTTGAACGGGTAATCAGGGAAGACTTTGAAATATGATTCAGTTCATGGTTTGAAAACTTCAGGATTTTGGCGTAAACAATATTCCTTAAATCCTTTGCATAACCTGATGAAACCCTGCTTGACAAAAATGACACAATTACAGAAGACAATGCTGCAATCAAGACCATCATCATCATTTTTGTACCAATATCAAGGATGCAGGGAATATCGGAGTTTTTAATACCTACATCTATGATTTCTGCGGTATACTGAGGCAATGTTAAGCTGCAGTATGCGCTTATTACCAAAAATATTCCGATAACAATCATGCTTGGAATCTTGTTTTTAAGGGGTTTGAAAATCCGCATCATTAATTTATAATATATAAAAAGAATATATAAAAAACTTTATTAAACCTAATTAAAAAATTAATAAAATGATTAAAATGAATGTCGGAATAATAGGTGGTAGTGACGGTTTGGGAAAAACCCTGGTCTATTATTTCAGGGATGATTTTAACATATATATCTCTGGAAGAGACCATAAAAAAGGAAAATCAGTAGCAGATGAACTTGAAGTCAATTACATAGAATCAAATGCGGGATTGGCCAATATAAGCGATATTTTAATCGTTTCAGTTCCGATTGAACATACATCCGAGGTCATTCGTGAAGTAGCACCGTTTATGAAAAGCGGTTCTGTGATGATTGACGTGACTTCAATCAAGGAAGAACCTTTAAAAACCATGGCAGAAGTGCTGCCTGACACAGTTGAATATATTCCATCACACCCTGTTTTCGGTCCTCGCACAACCGTTCTTGACAATCAGATTATTGTTCTGACTCCTGACAAGAAGGGCGAATGGTATCCTAAGGTTTACAATTACCTTAAGAGAAAAAATATGCAGATTATTGAAACCACCGCCGAAAAGCATGATTACATGATGAGTATCGTACAGGTTCTAACCCATTTTTCATTCATTTCAACCGCCTCTGCAATTGAAAAACTGAAAGTGGACATTTCAGAAACAGAGGATTATGAAAGTCCAATCTACAATCTGATGATCGATATGATTGCCCGTATAGTATCCCAAAATCCTTATCTGACATACAACATCCAAGCCAGAAACAACAACGGCCCTAAAATCAGAAACACTTTTACTGAAGCCGCAGCAGAACTGAGGGATGTAATCAACAACAATGATGAGGACAGATTTGTTGAAATTGCCATCAACGCTACAAAAAATATGGGCGACATTACAAACGCATTGGGTAGAAGTGACAAGGCAATCGGCGCTTTGAATTACGAATTCATTTATCTGAATCAAAATATCGGCCAGGAAGTCGGAGTGAAACACATTTATTCAGGAAAGATCCATGTAGGAATCCTGGAGAGCGTGGATAAAAAGACCGCAGTATTGAAAACCGGAAATAAAACCCAAAAACTTAGGTTGGCCAACATCAGGATTTTGATTCCTGAGGAACTCCATCGATGGAAAATTGAGAATTTGAAGACAAAAACAGAATCCATAAGCTGCATATTTCCTAAAAACGTGAATGTTGAAATCATCAGGGAAACTGTGATGAACATCGAAAACATAATTGAAATTCACCTCACAGATGCCTATAACGGCCCCCAGATTTCAGACGAGTTCATAAGTCTGACTTTTGAAGTTACCGGACTTGCCAAGGAAGATATTGAAAAGGTGAAAAACCTGTTCACAGGTTTCGGCGGACAGATAAGATAAATGTTTCAATATATGCGAACAAATATTAAACTTTCTAAAAGTAATTAAATTTTTATTTAAGCCACACCATCTTATTTTTTATTATTTTTAATTTTAAAGAAAAATATTACATTATTAAAATAAAAATATATAACCATTGCAATTTTTAGACTAAATAAAAAAATTTAAAAAGGATTTTAAAAAAGTTAAAAACCGAAACATTTATATAGTAAAACATACACAGATATGTTTGTCAATAAAGTTACAAAAAGTAACAAAAAGATTTTGACACATTACAATTACATGATTACAGCCATAAAAGGAGATGATAAGATGGCAGAAAATGAAATCACACTAAAAGTTGCAGAAGCCATTTCACAAAAAGACGTTGGCCAGGGAGTGGCAAGGCTTGACCCTAACGTCATGGATGATTTAGGTATCCACGAAAGAGATTTGATTGAAATCATAGGTGAAAGAAAAACTGCAGCAATCGCTCTTCCTTCCCAAACCGACATCGGCCTTGGAGTAATAAGAATCGATGGGCTAGTTCGTAAAAACTCCGGAGCAACAATCGGAGGGGAAGTCATAATCAAAAAAACCAAAGCAATCGAAGCTAAAAAAGTTGTTTTGGCACCAATTGAAAATAACATTCGTGTACAGGGAGATGTGCGCGGACTTTTCGCCGGAAAAGTAATGGTTCAAGGAGACATCATCGGATCACAAATCAGAGCTCCAAGACCAAGTATGGGCAGAGGATTCAACAGCATCTTTGATGAACTGATGGACTTTACACCGGCAATGACAGAAATCAAATTTGCAGTCGTGTCAACCAATCCGAAAGACATCGTGATAGTCGGACCGAATACCGAAGTACAGCTTCACGAAACCCCGGTTGACGTAAGCAAAATCGAAGGTGTCGGAAACCTCGTTGATGTAAGCTACGAAGATATCGGAGGCCTGAAAGAGGAAGTTAAAAAAGTAAGAGAAATGATTGAAATTCCTCTCAAAAGACCAGAACTTTTCGAAAAACTGGGAATCGCACCTCCAAAAGGAGTATTGATGCACGGGCCACCAGGTACCGGTAAAACATTACTGGCAAAAGCGGTAGCCAGTGAAAGTGATGCCCATTTCATTGCAATCAATGGGCCTGAAATCATGAGCAAATATGTCGGAGGATCCGAAGAAAACCTTAGGGAATACTTCGAAGAAGCTGAAGAAAACTCACCTTCAATCATATTTATAGATGAACTTGATGCTATTGCACCAAAAAGAGAAGAAACCAATGGAGAAGTTGAAAGAAGAACCGTTGCACAGCTTCTTACATTGATGGACGGTCTAAAATCCCGTGGCCAAGTGGTCGTTATCGGTGCAACCAACAGACCTGATTCACTTGACCCGGCACTCAGAAGACCTGGAAGATTTGACCGTGAAATAGAAATCGGAGTTCCAGACTCAGATGAAAGAAAAGAAGTGCTTGAAATCCACACAAGAAACATGCCTCTTGCAGATGACGTCGATTTGGATAAAATCGCAAATACCACCCACGGGTGCGTAGGTGCCGATCTCGAATCATTATGTAAGGAAGCAGCTATGAGAGTTGTCAGAAGAATCCTTCCTGAAATCAAAAACGACGAAGAGATTCCAAAAGAGGTAATGGAAAAAATAGTGGTAACAGGAGCTGACTTTAAGGAAGCACAAAAAGAAATCCAACCTTCCGCACTAAGAGAAGTGCTGGTACAAATCCCAGACATCAAATGGGACGATGTTGGCGGACTTGAAGACGTAAAACAGGAACTTAAAGAAGCAGTAGAATGGCCTTTAAAACATCCTGAAACATTCCAACGCCTAGGAATCAGACCTCCAAAAGGAACCCTCCTTTACGGAGTTCCTGGAACCGGTAAGACCCTGCTTGCAAAAGCTGTGGCTAGCGAAAGTGAAGCAAACTTCATTTCCGTTAAAGGACCTGAACTTCTATCAAAATGGGTTGGAGAATCCGAAAAAGGAGTCCGTGAAGTATTTAGAAAAGCCAAACAGGCAGCACCGACAGTGATCTTTTTCGATGAAATCGATGCAATAGCCAGCGCACGTAGCGGATCTGACACTGACAGTGGAGTTACAAAAAGAGTTGTAAACCAATTATTAACAGAAATGGACGGTCTAGAAGAACTTGAAGACGTTGCAATCATTGCAGCTACAAACAGACCGGACATTCTGGATGCAGGTTTGATAAGACCTGGAAGGTTTGACAGACACATAGAAGTCAAAGAACCTGACGAAGAAGCAAGACTTGCAATCTTTGAAGTACATACAAAAGATATGCCTCTCGCAAAAGATGTCGACCTCAAAAAACTTGCCAAAAATACCGATGGATATGTCGGAGCAGACATTGAATCCATCTGCAGGGAAGCAGCAATGCTTACCTTAAGAAACGATCTTGAAGCAAAAGAAATTCCATATAAATACTTCAAAGAAGCAGTCGAAAAGGTCAAACCGAAGCAAAACCAAGAAGAACAATTAGTTCAATACATGTAAGGAAGAAACTAACTTTCTTCCTTATTTCCTCCGTTAAACTTATTATTTCTATACCATATTTAGTGGGAAGAGACGTCTTCCCACAACCTCCAAACAATAAATCAAAAAACTATTTTTTAGGTAAAATATTATCCTCATCGACCATGAAATTATGAAAAGATTGGCTTTTGTAGTTTATGAATTCAAAGCGTTTTCCACTAATGCCATATTTAGGATTGAATCCAAAGACATTAATATATTCTGACAAATCATCACGTTCCTCTTTTAGCTTTTTATAGACATTATATAATGCTTTTGTATCATCGATTGCTCTGTGGAAGTTAACCTTTTCAATGCCGTAATGGTCAACAGCATCTATTAACTTATGAGGATACTTTTTGCGGTCTTTTAGAACAGTTAATGTGTCCAACCAGTCCATTTTTTTAACCAAATCATCAGCCTCATCAGGAAAATGCCTTAAAAGTAAAAAATAGATAAAAGAAAGGTCAAACTGTGCGTTATGGGCAATCATGAGAGCATCATCCTGAAGCTGTGCCTTTAAATCGAAAGCAACCTGCTTTTCATCGAGACCTTTTTCATCCAGAGTTTCATCATCAATGCCAGTCAGTTTGGTAATTTTATAAGGCAGGCTGAAATCACATTTGACGAATTCATCATATGAATCGACGATTTTACCATCAACTACAGTAATCATTGCCAGTTCTATTATCTGGTTTCTTCGGCAGTTAAGACCGGTTGTTTCGGTATCAAAAAATATCTTTTTAATAACAACTCCTCCATTTAAAGCAGTTTATGAGGCGCATCATCCTTGTTTCTTGGATATTCATCGGTTGTCAATGGCTTACCGATTTTTTCAAGACGGTTGTCTAAAAATCTCCTTCCGTCTTCACTGGCACAGAATATAGGTACCTTAAGGCCATAATAGTACGGTTTATGTTCATCTGCATAGTCACTGACCTCTTTTGAAGCGCATGCAGTTACGATATCTCCATTTTCAAACATCATTTCAACTTCTTCAGAAGTTGCGCCTGTCGTATGGGCCACGAAGATATAGACATTGACATCATCACCTACGGGATATTCGCGAAGCTCCTTTATCATCGCAGAAGGAATTACAGTTATGGCAATATTCTTATATCCTTTTTCAACAGCAATTTTCAATCCTTCAAGCTGATTCAACTCAGCAGTTTCGCGATCCAAAACAATAGAATCCTTTTCTTCAAGTTTTTCAATCACTTCAGGAATAGGAGTTGTGCTGATAAGGCCTGATACTCTTCCCCCAACCCCCTGAACAACACGGGGATCTGTCATAATTACTGTTCCTGCACCGTCACATGCACCGACTACACAGTCAATGCTTCCGTTTTCCATGTTTGTCTTTAAAATTTCAGAAATTCCGACAGTTACAAGGTCATCCATCTCAACTACCCTTTCAGGAGTGCACATTCCAAAGTCCTTGATTCTGAAATTGATGTTTTTGCGGATAAATTCCTCATTGAGCTCATCAACCTTATGCATTGCATGAAACATTGGACAATATTTCATTTCAGATGAACCGACTTCTGTAATCTCACCGTTTTCAATAACCACTCTGACTTTTCCTAATGTTTCTATCACATGTCTGTCTTCAGCCATATAACCACCTTCAAGTAATTTTATAAAATTACAATATAAAAACATTTGTTAAAAAATTCTATATATTATTAAATTGAAATATTATTAATGATTAGTCGATATGAGGGATAAAATATATGACTCAGAAAAGTGAAGCTCAAAAAGGCAACATAACTCCCGAAATGGAATATGTTGCAAAAGAAGAAAATATAGATGTTAACAAACTGGCCAAACTTATTGACAAGGGATTGGTGGTAATTCCTAAAAATGTCAATGGCCATTCAAAGCCATGCGGTATTGGAGAAGGCCTTAAAACCAAAATCAATGCAAACATAGGTTCATCATCCAAAATTGATGATTTGGAACTTGAAATCAACAAGGCAAAGCTGGCCGCAGAATATGGTGCTGATGCACTGATGGATTTGTCAACAGGTTCTGATTTGAAATTATTCAGAAAGGAAATCATGAATGCAGTTGATTTGTGTATCGGGACAGTTCCAATCTATGAGGCCGGAGTCGTGACACTTGCAAAGGACAAGGAAATCATAGACATGGACCCTGACGACATATTCAAGGCCATTGAAAATCAGGCCAAGGAAGGAGTGGACTTCATGACACTCCACTGCGGAATAACAATGGATCTGGTTGAAAAGTTGAAAGCGGCAAACAGGATGATGGGAATTGTAAGCCGTGGAGGAACATTCATGGCATCATGGATTAATCACAACGGAGCTGAAAACCCATTATATGAAAATTATGACTATCTTTTGGAGTTATCCTATGAATATGACATTACACTGTCCTTAGGAGACGGCCTCAGGCCAGGTTGTCTGGCAGATGCAAGCGATATCCCTCAAATTCAAGAGCTTGTTAACCTTGGCGGCCTTGTCAAAAGAGCGCAGGATGCAAACGTGCAGGTAATGGTGGAAGGGCCAGGCCACATGCCTTTAAACCAAATAAAGGCCAACATGGAAATTCAAAAGACAATCTGTCATGGCGCACCGTTTTACGTTTTAGGACCGCTCGTAACAGACATCGCACCGGGCTATGACCACATCACAGGCGCCATCGGAGGAGCGATTGCGGCAGCATCAGGAGCAAACTTCCTGTGCTACGTGACCCCTGCAGAACATTTATCCCTTCCAAGTCTTGAAGACGTTAAGGAAGGAGTCATAGCATCAAAAATAGCTGCGGAAGCAGCTGACGTTGCAAAAGGTCTTGACTCAGCATGGACAAGAGAGCGTGCAATGGCAAAGGCCAGAAAGGAATTTGACTGGGAAGCGCAGTTCGACCTTGCCCTTGACAAATCAAAACCTAGAAAATACAAGGATAAATGTGAACTGGACGATAATGAGATGTGTTCAATGTGCGGAGAATACTGCGCAGTTAAAATCGCAAAAGGAGACTTCTAATGAAATATCAGGAACTGGTGGATGTCTACTCAGCACTTGAGGCAACCACAAAAAGGCTGGAAAAAACTGAAATCATTTCAGAATACCTGAAAAAACTGGATTCAGACACCATAGAAAAGGTAGGTCTTCTGATTTTGGGAGTAGTGTTCCCCGCATGGAGTTCTGAAGAAATCGGAATTGGCGGAAAACTGGTTGAAAGAGCAGTTGCAGAAGCTGTCGGAACAACACAGGCAGCCGTTGAGGATGCGGTTCGTGACGAAGGAGACATCGGTCTTGCATGCATCAAGCTATATGCCAAAAAGTCCCAGATGACATTCTTCTCACAGCCTTTAACAATCGATTTTGTCTTCAACAGCCTGAGAAAGCTGTCACAGATTTCAGGTTCAAGATCCACAAACCGTAAAATCGCAGTCATACTGGAACTTCTGAGCCAGGCAAGTGCAACTGAAGCCAAATATCTCACAAGAACAATAACAGAAGAGCTGAGAATAGGCGTCGGTGACGGAGTTGTCCGTGACGCAATAGCGCAGGCCTTCGATATTGACAAAAAGGTTGTTGAAAGGGCTCAGATGCTGACAAATGACTTTTCAGTTGTTGCAAGAACCGCGAAAGAGGAAGGTGCGGAAGGTTTGGAAAAACTAAATCTGACACCGGGAACCCCTGTAAAACCTATGCTTGCACAGCTTGCACCGCCACTGGATGAAATCATTCCAGAGATGGGCTGCGCCATATGTGAAACAAAATACGATGGAATAAGGCTGCAGGTTCACAGGAACGGTGATGAAATCAAAATATTCACCCGCAGACTAGAAAACATCACACATGCACTTCCGGAAATCGTTGAACTTTTCAACGAGCAGCTGCCTCATGAAAGCTACATCGTCGAAGGGGAAGTGATTGCTACAAGAAACGGCAAACCCCTACCTTTCCAGAATGTGCTTCACAGGGTTAGAAGGAAACACAATGTGGAAGAGGCCATGGAAAACGTGCCTTTAAAAGTATTTTTATTTGATGTGCTGTTCTATAAGGTCCCTATGATTGATGAACCACTCTCAAAAAGGCGTGAAACACTTGAAGAGATTGTGGACACATCAGTTGATGAGATGAACCTCAGTACCATGAAGGTTGGAACACCAGACAACATTGACGAGCTTCAGGAACTCTTTGAAACCTCCATTGACGGAGGCCATGAAGGAATAATGATTAAGGACTGCAAGGAACCTTATATTCCGGGACTCAGAGGTAAAAAGATGCTCAAATACAAGGCGGAACCTGAAACACTTGATATGGTCGTCATCGGAGGAACATACGGAATCGGAAAAAGAGGAGATTTCGTCGGATCATATCTTGTAGCCTTAAGGGATGAAAACGATGACTTTAAAGGTGTGGCATATGCCGCAACCGGCCTTGACGATGCAACTCTAGAATATCTGACCAAAAAAATGAAAGAACTTGAAATTTCAACCAAAGGCCGTGAAATCAAGGTAGAGCCTAAAATCGTATTGGAAATCGCATTTTCAGAAATCGTTGAATCCCCTGAATATGAAACAGGTTATTCCCTAAGGTTCCCAGTCGTCAAAAACATAAGAAAAGACAAAAGTCCAATGGATGCAGATACCGTTGAAAGGCTGCTTTCGATGTACAATACAGGAAACTAGTTAGGCAGTGATTTTACCCTGCCAATCACATGCCTTGTGAGAGGATAGACAATAATTTCATATATTGTCTTGAACAGGGCCTGTGCTACAATCATCAAAAGCAAAGCCTCCAAAGGCATTGTTCCCAAAAATCCTATTGTGATGAAAATTATCGCATCCAAACCTTCACCGAATAATGTTGAAACTATACATCTGAAAAATAACTTATCATCATCCCAGTTCTTTAAAATGACCATAACTTTTGCATTGACCAGAGAACCAACGAGATAAGCTATGAAACTCGCTACCAACAGCCTTAAAGTTGAACCTAAAACAATACTGAATGCCTGGGAGTTTTCAAAAAATACAGGAGCCGGAAGCCAGATTGTTACATTATAACATATTACTGCTATGAGATTCATTAAAAATCCCAATAAAATTACTCTTTTAGCTTTTTGATAACCGTAAACCTCAGCTAAAACATCATTTACAATATATATTACCGGAAATATTATGACACCACAGGGAAGTGTGAAAGAGAAAAAATCAAATGTTTTTCCGGCAATTATGTTTGAGATAATCAGACATGCGGTAAAAACACCTGTCAGTATGGCATCAATTCTGTTTTGGTAAGTTCAGATAACATGATGATATTATATTTTTAAAGGGATATAAATTTAACAAACCGAAATCCTATCAGCTATTTTAATTAGCGAATCCAATGAAAACTCATGGAAATTACAGATGACAAATTACTTAAAATAGCTTTAGTCACTTCATTGATAGGAATAATAGGTTTACTGATTTTTACACCTACAATTGAAGTTAAAAAAGTGGAGATAAAAGACATCAACAGAGGAATGATCGATGAAGAGGTGTCGATAGACTGTGTAGTTACGGACGTTTCATCTTCAGCATCCAAAAGCAGTTATTTTTTAACCATTAACGACGGAACCGGTCAGATGCCTCTGATAATATTTGAAAGCCAAGCGGCCGAGATTCAATCGAATAATCTTGATATTTCAGACTTCAAGGACAAAAAAGTTGAAGTGACCGGTAAAATCACGGAGTACAATTCAGATTTGGAGATGATTTTATCCAGTGGAGACGGCCTGAAAATCACAAACTAACAAATATATATTTATTGATAGAAATCAAAAATGATACTATAAAATGTATAGGAATTAATAACATGTCTGATAAAAAACGATTATTTGGTACTTTTGGTGTAAGAAGAACTGCAAATGATGTTTTAACCCCTGAGTTTGCATCAAGACTTGCTGCCTGTTACGGTACACAAATTAAAGGAACAGTTGCTGTTGGAGGAGACCCCAGAACATCTACCCCTATGTTAAAAGAAGCCGTAAAAGCAGGACTTTTATCAAGCGGCTGCGATGTTGTGGATTTAGGAATCCTGCCTACACCAGGAGTTCAGTATGCTGTTCGCAAATATTATGACGGAGGAGTGATGATTACAGCTTCACATAACCCTCCACAATATAATGGACTTAAATTTTTGGACGAATTCGGTATCGGAATACCTGATGAAATGGATTTTGCAATCGAAAAGTTATATTTCGATGAAGAACCTGACAGAGTTCCATTCAATGAAATCGGCCAAATCTACCACAATGACAAAATCATTGATGAATATGTTGACGAAGCGATTTCCAAAGTAGACGCTGAAGCGATTAGAGATGCGAAACTGAAAGTCGTTGTAGACTGCGGATGCGGAGCCGGAAGCTATACCGCACCATACCTTTTAAGGAAACTGGGCTGCGAAGTAACTACATTAAACTCACAGGCAGACGGATTTTTCCCTGGCCGTGACCCTGAACCAATTGAGGAAAACCTGCAGGAACTGATTAAAGTTGTAAAGGAACTGGGTGCAGACATAGGTCTTGCGCATGACGGTGATGCTGACAGAACAATCTGTATTGACGAGAAAGGAAACTTCGTTTTAGGCGATAAGACCTTCACTCTTGTTGAAAAACAGATGCTTAAGGAAAACGATGGAGGAATCATCGTTACAACCGTTGCAACATCCCAGGCAATTTACGATATTGCAGAAGAATATAACGGAGAAGTTATAGCTACCGCCGTTGGAGATTTGTTAGTTGCACGTAAACTCAAGGACGAAGATGGTTTATTCGGAGGTGAGGAAAACGGAGGACTTATCTTCCCTGACTTCGTTTACGGAAGGGATGCAGTAATGACCGTTGCAAAAATCCTTGAAATCCTCGCTAAAGAGAAAAAACCTTTATCCCAACTGGTATCTGAACTTCCAGTTTACTATGCCAAAAAGATGAAAATCGAATGCAGCGATGATCAAAAAGAATTTGTAATGTCCAGCATTGCAGAAGAGATTCAAAACACTACCGATTTTGAGCTGGATTTAACAGACGGTGTTAAAATTCTAAAAGACGATGGCTGGGTAATCATCAGACCATCAGGAACAGAACCAATTTTCAGATGCTTTGCAGAGTGCGACTCTCAGGAAAAAGCTGACGAGATGACTGCATGGGGAATTGGCCTTATCAAAAAATACAAAAAATAATTTTACAAAAAACCGTCACCAAATTTAGTTTAATTATATCGAATACAGATATAATTTAAACTAAACATACTTATTAAAATATAATTTAATGCATCCTATTTTTAAAATAAAAAAAGTAAACTGAAAAATAATAAAAAATAAATAAGGCCATCTACATTAAAAATTAAAAGTTTTCCAAACATTCCTCTTTTAAGAAAAATGCATCCTCATTATCGGGATTTTTAAGAAGAACCCTGTTAAAGCTATCAACAGCCTCTTCAAATTTGCCCAATTCCATCAGGACAACACCTTTGTTCAATAAAAAGTCAATGTTATTTTTTTCAAGAGAAATTGCCTTATTAAAACAGTCAAGAGCTTCATCAAACTTACCCAAATCAATATAGGCATTACCCATACGATTTATTGCATTGGCATCCATTTCAGAATCATCAAGACACACTTCTACAGCCTTGTCAAAAGACTGAATAGCTTCTTCAAGCTTTCCCATATCAGTCAGCAGGTTTCCCCGAGCATTCCAAACCTCGGGATTTTCACCGTCAAGGACAATCAGCTTGTCATAAACCCTTAATGCCGCATCATACCTACCAAGCATTTCCAGGATAAATCCTCTCCAGTACAAAACAATAGGACTGCTCGGCCTATAATTGTATGCAATTGTGCTTGACTTGTATGCCTCCTCAATCCTTCCGGCATTGAGAAGCGCTATTGCCTTGTTGTTTAGGATGTATTCATTGTCGGGTTCTATCTCCAAAGCCTTGTCATAACAGTCAATGGCCTCATCAAACTGACCCAACCTTGAAAGGTTGTCTCCCTGCTTGTTCAGCAGATAAATATCATCAGGATCAATTCTCAAAGCAGCATCATAACACATTGTGGATTTGTCAAACTTACCGCTGTCAAAAAGAATATCTGCCCTTTTGGTAATCATGGCCTTTTCATCTATCTTATCACCTTTCCAGTCATCAATGTGGAGTTTTTCAAAATAGATTATCTGAAATTCATCGTCATCGTTAATCTGGCCACCATACATTTTTTTAAATTCCCTTAACATATCATAAGAGTCTTTAAAACCTTCCATTCTTGCCAGTTCATCATTGTCCTTAATCTCTTCAAATGAAATGTTTTCCACGTCTGTAACCAACGCTTCAAAAATTTTCATTTTTTCTTTCGAAACCAAATTCCAATAACAATAAAGTCTATCTCCAACTTTTAGAGGATTCTTCCATGCTTTACGAATTGTCCTGGTTTTTTTACCAGTGATTACATCTATATCATTACTTGAAAATGACAGAATTGGCATTTTATTCCTCCAAATTATTCAATGACCTGTTCACCAAATTCACCGGATTTGACTTTTACCTGACCGCTGAAATACGGTTTAACTTCACGGGCCAAAGCCACCAAATCATGAGGATTCGGCACTTCAACCTTTTCCAAAGCTGGATCAAGAACATTTTTATTTCTAAACTGCTGAATGGTATAAATATCAGCTTCTATTTCATCAGCTAAATTAATAATGTCTTTTTTTGTGTGTAATGAGGGAACATAAGTAGTTCTAACTTCCAAATGAACATTATCAAATTCATTAATAAGCTCCATGGATTTCTTAACCTGAAATCCAACATTTGAACCTGTAATTTTTCTATATTTTGAAAATACTGTTTTAACGTCAAGTGATACAAAATCCAAAAGATTTAAATCCAATAATTTTTTAATTCTATCAGGATAAATTCCACTTGTGTCTAGTTTTGTTTTAAGTCCTATCTCTCTGACGTATGAAAATATCTCGATTAGTGCATCTAACTGGAGTAAAGGTTCGCCTCCGGAAATAACCACTGCATCTAAAAAATCAAAAGAAGTGTCAATTTCATGTTTGACCTCTTCAAATGACTTTTCGGTTTTATCATCTAATAGTTCCGCATTGTGACAGTATCTGCATGTTAAAGGGCATCCAGACATGAAAATAACCAAAGACATATTTCCATGAAATTCAACTGAAGAAATTACAGATCCTCCAATATACATTAGTTTAAAACCTCATTTAAAATTTCTATAAACTTTTCATCTTCCTCAAGAGTACAAATGCTGATTCGTATCCAATATTCATCAAGACCTTTAAAAGAGGTACAGTCCCTTACGATTATTCCTTTTTTCATGAGTTCATGAGCCAATTCACTAGCTGTAAATCCTGTATCCTTCACGTTGATTAACATGAAATTGGATTTGGAAGGAAATACTTTTAAAGAATCTATTTTAGAGACTTCATCATACAGATATTGTCTTGATTCAATTCCTTTTCTTATGGATTCGGCAATGTAGTCCTTATCCCTGAATGTATTGAGAGCAGCCACAAAGGACAGTCTTGTTAGAGAAAATACAGGTTTGATTCTGTGCATGTACTCGATAATCTCTTCACATGCAAGACCATATCCGATTCTCATTCCCGCAAGACCCAATACCTTGGACAGTGTGCGTATGATAAATATATTGTCATATTCATCAATAAGGTCCTTGTTTGTAACTTCTGAGTATTCAAAGTAAGCTTCATCTATAACTATTAATATTTCAGGGTTTTTAGCTGCAATATCTGCTAAAACTTCCTTTTTGATTAATGTTCCTGTAGGATTGTTCGGACTGCACAGGAATATCATTTTTGTTTTGGGAGTGATTGCTTCAAATATTGAATCTGCGTCCAGTTCGTTTTTATCCAAATCCCATCTTGCATAAACCGGTTTGGCACCGTACTGCTGGAGCAGATATTCATAGTACATGTATGACGGCAGAGGGACAATGAATTCGTCCCCTTCATCAATGAATGTTTTTGCAAGCACATCTATGATTTCATCGGCACCATCTCCTCCGACAATAACCTGATTGTCTTTTACTCCGGAATAAAGAGCCATTTCATGAACCAGTTCCTTCAGCTGGGATTCAGGATATCTGTTGATTGATTTCAATTCATTTTTAATTGCTTCAACTGCCTTTGGAGACGGCCCCCAAGGGTTTTCGTTGGAACCTAACTTTATGATTTCATCTTTATTTAAGTTAAACTCCTCTGCAATTTCATCCTGAGACCTTCCAGGAACATATGAATCCATTTCATCTACTATCTTTCTTGCTTTCATTATTAGTCTTCCTTGTATTGTTTGGAAAGTTTAACATAATTGTCGGCGTTTTCCTGGATATGTTGAATCTGTTCATCGCTAAGCTGCTTTACTGCGCGGGCCGGAACTCCCAGTATCAGACTACCTTCAGGAAATTCCTTGCCTTCACTTACAACTGCACCCGCACCAACGATTGAATTTTTGGATATATGTGCGCCGTTTAAAACTGTCGCATTCATTCCGATAAGAACATTGTCATCCAATTTGCAGCCGTGAACGACCGCCCCATGACCAATTGATACATTGTCTCCTACGATTACCGGAAATCCTTTGGTGCAATGTACTACGCAGTTGTCCTGGACATTGGACCTGTTTCCTATAGTGATGGAATCAGTATCCCCCCTTACAACAGCGCCGTGCCAGATGGACACATCACTGCCAAGTTCAACATCACCAATTACCTGTGCGCCTGGGCATATTACAATAGAGTCTTTGTTATTTTCCATAATATCGCCGTTTTATTCTTTTTTCAATTTCTTGTCTTGAATAATATGATTCTGTTTTACCAATACTCTTGTATCGGAGGGTACATCATCATACAACAAAACCCCTGAACCTATAGTAGCATTATGGCCAACCTTCACACCCGGTGAAAAGCTGGAGTTGATTCCTGTTTTAACTGAATCCCCGATGATTGATCCTAACTTTCTTCTTCCGCTGTCAATCATGGCATCCTTGATTTTGGTTTTGACTGACTTGTTGTCAAAACGCAGGTTTGCAATGTTAGTTCCTGCAGCAATATTGCAGTTGGACCCGATTACTGAATCCCCAACATAACTCAGGTGACTGACATTGGTATTTTCCATAACGATTGAATTTTTGATTTCAACAGCATTTCCAACGGAAACATGGTCACCGAAGTAGGAATTGCCTCTGATATAGGAATTAGGACCAATATCACAGTTTTTACCTATGTAAACATTACCTTCAATGTACACTCCGGAACGTATGATACTTCCTTCATCCAAAAATACTTCACCATGGATGTGAACGCCGTCCTCAATAGTTCCTTTGATTTCTGTTTTTAATTTACCGATAAGTTCCTCATTTACTTCAATTAGCTCCCAAGGACGGCCGACATCAATCCAGTCCTTGTTGGTCTTATGACCTATGACCTTTTTGCCATCCTCGATTTGTAATGTCAGTGAATCTGTAATCTCAAATTCTCCACGTTCAGAAATTTTAGTCTTTGCTATTTTAGAAAAGATATCCTTGTTGAATATGTAAATACCGGTATTGACCAGGTTACTTGGCTCTTCACCTTTTTTAGGTTTTTCAACAATGTTTTTGACGTTACCATCCTCAATTTCCACAACACCAAAAGCTGAAGGATTCTCAACTTCAGTCAAAACCATAAGTGTGTCAGGTTTGATGTCATCGTATTTTTTGATGATTTCATTTATGATTTCGTTATCGAGAATGATATCTCCATTAAGAACAATCATACTGTCTTCAATGAAGTCTTCACCGTATGAAATAGCATTGGCAGTACCCAGGAAATCCTTTTGTGTCTTGTATGAAATGTTAACGCCGAATTCACTGCCGTCTCCAAAGTATTCCTTAACCATTTCCTCTTTATAACGAACGATTAATAATATCTCTGTAATCCCATTATCCCTCAATGATTCTATATTGTATTGAATAATAGGCTTTCCAGCTACCGGCAGCATGGTTTTTGGCTTTGTTAGTGTTAACGGCCTCATTCTAGAACCTTCGCCGGCACTCAATATAATTGCTTTCACTTTGTCTATCCCCATAAAAATTATTTAATAATATTATATGTTTTATTCATTATCTTTAAAATAATTTTTCTTAAATCAAATGACTAATTATAAATATAAATGAAAATATACTATAATTATATTAGCTATGCTAATAGCAAAACACAATAAAGGAGATAAAAAAATGACTGTATATGTTTGTTTACACTGTGAATACAGATTTGATACTGAAAAAGGTGACCCTGCATACAACATTCCTGCTGGAAAAACTCCTGCAGACATGCCAGATGACTGGGTTTGCCCAGAATGCGCTGCTTTAGGTATCGACGCATTTATCGTAGAAGAAGAATAAACAATCTTCTTCTATCTTTTAATTTTTTTAACCACCGACAAAACCATCAAAAAATATTGATTATTGAAAAAACGTTATTCATATTTTCAGATATTTTAAAAAAAGAAGTTTGAAGATAAGAATATCTTCATAAGTTTTCATTGATTATTTTCACACATACATCCTTAATCCCTTCAGCCCTTTCAGCGTCACGGGATTCCAGTGTGATTCTGATATAGTCCTCAGTTCCGGACGGCCTTACCAGTACCCAGCTGTCATCTTCAAATGTCAATCTTACACCATCAATTGAGTTAATATCCTTAACATCATCAAATGCGCCTTTAAGCAGTTCTTCCATGTTTTCCATGACTTTGACTTTAGCCTCTTTTGAGCAGGTAATCTTTTCACGGATGTTTGGATAGGATGGAATTTCAGAAAGAAGCTCTGAGAGTTTTCCCTTGTTGGATACCAGTTCCGCCATTCTTAAACCGGACAATATTCCGTCAGGACACATGCAGAAGTCCGGATGCAGCCATGTACCTGAAGGCTCTCCTCCGAATGCCGCATTTTTCTCGATGATGACTTCAGCCACATTAACGTCTCCGACCGGAGTTCTGAAAACCCGGCCGTTTACAGACTCATCCATACATAAACCTGCATCAACGGTTGTCACTACATCTCCGTCGAATTCTTTTGAAATCAATGCTAAAAGTGAGTCAAACGGTGAAATATTTCCGTTTTCATCAACAGTTATCATCCTGTCAGCATCACCGTCATGAGCTATTCCAAGATCTGCCCCAATAGCTACAACAGTTTTCATAAGATTTTGAAGGTTTTCAGCATTTGGTTCAGGGTTTCTTCCAGGGAAAAATCCATCAGGCTGTGAATTTAAAGTGGTGACTTCGCATCCTGCTTTTCTAAATACTAAAGGTGATATTTCGCTTCCCGCTCCTGATGCACAGTCAACAACTACTTTTAGACCCGGCTTGATGTCAACCATATTTACCAAATCATCAACGTATCGTCCTTTGATTTCCTCATTGACACTTAAAGAACCGATTTTGTCCCATGATACTGAAATGTAGGATTTTTCAGCATAGATTTTTTCTATTTCCGCTTCCTGAGCCGAAGTGTAAGCCATTCCATTTTTATTCCATAGCTTTATTCCATTATATGGAGAAGGATTATGTGAAGCTGTAAGCATTATTCCAGCATCGGCATCAAGTTTTTCGGTAGCATAACCAACTAACGGAGTTGGAACCATTCCTATTTTAACAACATTAACTCCGCTTTCAAGGAGTCCTGCACATATTGCCTGATCAAGCATTTTATTTGTTGTCCTTGTATCATAACCTATTACAACAGTACCTTCATTACCCAAATAGTATGCAAGGGATTTACCGACATTCAATGCCAGTTCACATGTCACTTCAGAACCAATCAGGCCCCTTATACCGGATGTTCCGAACAGTTTTTTAGCTACCATCAAATCACCTATGCTCCGAATTTATGTGCATAATTCATTAAGTCCATCATTATGTTCATTACATCTGATCCTCTGATTCTGTTTAATCCTCCTTTTGCACATGCTCTTTCTGAGAATTCTGTGACATCATCAGTTCTTACTTCAGGACCTCTAATCAGTACAGGAACAGGATCTCCTGAGTGGTTTTTGACTGAAATAGGAGTTGAGTGATCAGCTGTTAAATAAATATAAACATCTTCAAGTTTTATAAGTTCGCTCATGACGACCTCATCGACTTTTTCGATGAATTCCTTTTTCTCCATTGTCTGGCCGTCATGGCCTGCTTCGTCAGCACCGTCAATGTTGATTAGGAAAAAGTCATGGTCTGAGTTTTTGACCTGGTCAATGATTGTATCACGGATATTGTCGAGATTAGTGTCGATTCCGCCAGTAACATCTTCCATTTCAATGATATCCATTCCTGCAAATCTTCCGATACCCATAATAAGACCTGTTTCTGCAATGCAGGCAGAGTTTACTTCATATTTGTCATTCAATGATTCGACAACAGGCACTTCTCCTGCTCCACGAGGGATTACGATATTTGCTGGTGGAAGACCTTCTTCAATTCTTTTGAGATTTACAGGATGGTCTTTTACCATTTCATAGGTTTTGACAACAAGTTTATTCAATATGTCAGCAGTTTTTGCAGCTTCAGGAGTGTCATCCAAAGCTTTTACTTCTTTTGGTTTGTTTCCTTCAACCTTAGGATCAGCATCACTTACTTTACCTGAAAGGCCTTCACCTCTTAAGACCAGTACTGCTCTGTGACCGGTAGATTCTTTGAATATGATTTTAACGTCAGGATAGTCTTCGAGAACCATAGTGTTCAATACGTCCACTATTTCTTTGGTTCCTTCCTTGATTCTTCCTGCACGTCTGTCTGTTACGATTAAATCTTCATCTGCTGTTGAGAAGTTGCATCTGAATGCAATGTCTCCAGGCAGAACGTCTACTCCCACACCATTAGCTTCAAAAGGACCTCTTCCTGTGTATACTTCATAAGGATCATATCCTAAAATAGACAGGTGTGCGGTGTCACTTCCAGGGATGATTCCCGGAGCAATTGAATCCATAATACCAGTAATTCCTTCAGCCGCCATCTTATCCATATTTGGAGTATTTGCAGCTTCCAGAGGGGTTTTATTTCCTAGTTCTTTAATAGGACGGTCACCCATACCATCCATAATTAAAATAAGACCTTTCATAAATATCACCTAATAAATTATACTATTATAATTATATAATCTTAATAGTTAAATAATTTTTTTAAAAAAATAGATTAAAAATAAAAAAATAAATAAATTTTAAGTTAATTCATTTTTTAAGAGATTTGATTTCTTCTTTTAACAAAGCGATCTCCTCATCTTTTTCAGCAATGACATTATCCTTCTCAGCAATAGCACTATCCTTCTCAGCAATAGCACTGCCCATCTCAGATATAATTTTTTTGTCCTTTTGTATCTGATCTTGTGCATCTAAAAGTCTTTTTCTAGTCCTTTGATACAATGGCATTTCTTCAATCATGTTTTCACTCACGGCTTTGGTTATCATGGTCAACAACTCCCTTGTCTTATCCATATTATCTCTAAAATGAAATTTAATCATAGTTTTCAAACTTATAAATAACACCAACTGATGTTCAAAACTGATATTTTCAATTGAGACAAATAAGTTAACGCAAGACTCAATCACATCTTTTGCAAAATCTTCTTTTGCAAAGATTATGCAATAGTTTAAGGTCATGAAATCCATTTCAGACACTTGAGAGATAATATAATTTTTTTCATTTAATATATTTAAAAATTTGTAAATTCTTTTTTTATCAAAAAGTATAAAATGTATCAAAAATGGGTGTCCATCAACATAATATATCCTTTCTGTAGCTCCATGGTCGATATTTGTTATGACAAATGAATAGCAAGGCCGTTTAAATTTCCCAATTAAAAAAATAGCATAGAAAAACATGTCTTCTATTTTTGATAAAGACAACTTTCGAGCTTGATGTTCCATATTTGTTATAGCAGCATATTTTACATTTTTCCCATCAGGAATTATAGATTCAACCAAATCCATCTGTAAACTTTTACCATCTTTTGTAAATACATTTGTACTTTCCATTTGCTTAAATATTCCCGGCAAATCAAGAAATTCATGATTCAGTTGAGGATACTCCTCACCTATGAACCTAAAAAGAAAATCATATGGTTTGGTATTTATTTCCTCTTTAATTAACTCCTCCACAACCTCCCCGACATATTCAGGTTTTTTAGAATTTTCAACATAATTCGAATTGTATTTCTTCAAATCCAATTCCTCCTAAAAATTTGGTAATATTCTAAAGTCATTCAAGTAACAAATCTGGTGACAGACATTTTTAGGAGAATTTTAATTATTCCCAAATGACTTTAAAATCACAATAAATATTTTAAATTTAATTATATATAAATATAAC
>NZ_JAZQIJ010000013.1:0-2512 GCF_045541095.1 Methanobrevibacter sp. | reverse complement strand
GCTGTACAGCTTCTGAATTATTCTTTTCCAAACTATGATGTAGGCAACAATAAAGGTGAAAATATGAAGAATGTTCAGGTGCTGAATGCAATAAAAGTCGGATCGTAGCCATGTCGTTCTGTGAGCCAAGGAGTTGGAGAGATATTTTGTCTTCCTAAGACCGCTTGGCCTCCGACTTATCCTGCTGTACAGCTTCTGAATTATTCTTTTCCAAACTATGATGTAGGCAACAATAAAGGTGAAAATATGAAGAATGTTCAGGTGCTGAATGCAATAATGATTGGTGAATATACTGAACCAACCAGCGAAAATACAGACAAGAAGGATAATTCTTCCTCTTCTTCAAACAAAAATTCTAGCTCTTCCTCTTCTTCCAGCAAGAATTCCAGTTCTTCTTCCTCATCCTCTTCCAGTGCAGGTTCACCTCCTACAGGTGAAGCACTTCCCATTGCTGCTGGGGCTGCTGCTTTCACTGCCCTGACTGTTGGTATGCTTTCTCACAAAAAGAAACATTAACTAGCTAAGCTAATTTCTTCATTATAAAATCACTATCAACAACTTAGGAAATTTGGTCAATAGACAGATTATCAACTGCTTGTATGTTATGTTTTAGTTGACTTGTAAAAGCACTTGATTTTTAGTCGTATTTGCATTTTTCCTTAAGTTGTGAATAGTGATAAAGCTAAGGAATAGTAAACATATAAGTTGATACTATTTTCCCTAAAAGTGTAGGGAGAATCGACTTTCTATAGATGAAAGTGTCAAGTTATATATTTCAGAATCATGAGAACTCTATTATCTTTGAAAAACACCACTTTCCAAGTTTTTTCATGGCTTGAAAATCAAAATAGCATAAAACAGGTTTCAAATAAGCTATAGAATGGCTTTTAAAACCATGATAGAGCTTGCAAGAGACTCTGTTATCACATGCTTTAGGTCATTAAATATTTTTTGCCACTTTCGTTCCGTACCCCAAACTGGAAAAAAATCCTTTCACTCCAAAAAGATATGAAATATTGGCACTTTTCTTAAGTTGATTCATGATTTTCTTGGAAAGTGGTGTTTGAAAAACAAAAGTCTGAAAAATAACTTTTTATAGCTTGCTGGCTATTTAGAAAGGAGGATTATTGTACTATGAAAACAAGAAAAATGCTTGCAGTTCTTTCTGCTGTGATTATGGTTGTTTCTACTTGTGTAACTGTTGTTCCTGCAAAGGCAGCAAATTTAACCACAGATGCAGCGGAAGCTTATAAAGCAATGATTCAGACATATGAATCTGATGACCGTACCGGCTATAGCTTATATGACCTTACTGGAGATGGAGCAGATGAATTGATTATCTGCTATAGTCAAGGTGTTGGCGGTGGTGCTTATTCCATTTATACTTATAAAAATGGAAGTGCTGTTCCAGCTTTTAAAGGTTCAGAAGATTTGAGTGCCTATACTGTATGGTTCAATTTTTCTAATCATATTTTGATATTAAATGAAGGAAGAAGTTCATGGACAGATTCATTTTTTGAAGTGAATAATGAAACTCTTACTTTGAAAGATGTGATTTCTAATGAAGAAGGAACATATTACAAAGATGAAAATAATGCTACAGAGATTTCAGAAGAAGAATTCAAATCTATTCTGAAAAATTATGGTATTACTGACACAGTGGCTAATTCCGATTATGTTGATTTAGGGCATCATTATAAATTAACTAATTTGTCACCGCTTGAAACAACACCTAAAACAGAACTGACAGAAGATGACCTCAAGGCACTCGCTGAAAAACATGGCAATGTAAAATTTTTTGAATATCACGACTATGATGGAAATGGCAGAAACGAAGCTTTTGCTGTTATCAGTAAAAAAAATTCTGATGACACGGATATAATTCAGTATGTGTATTACATTGATGCTGATGGTAACGAAACTGCAATGCCTGAAGAATTTTATAACATTTTTGGTACAAATGACAATGGACAGCCGAATAGTACTATAAATCCTATGATTGAAAGCGAACCTACTTATGCAATAGCTGAAAATCACGGATTTCTCGGATTTGATGTTGGTGCAGGTGGTTCAGGATGGTGGAGTTTAATTTATGGTGTCAAAGATAATATACCTTATGAATTGAATTTATCCAGACATACACAGGGCTTCTATAAAAAAGATGATGGTACTCTCTATACAACTAAAAATGAATTTAGTTCGGAAGGTGGTCATTTTTATCCAGAATATGCTTTGATTTATAAAGAGGGTCAATTTTATGTTTCTGAAACTGAACTGCAAGAATCAACTGACCCAACTACACCATCAGAAACAACAAAGGAAGTTATCAACTATGACAAAATTTACAGCGACTATGTTTATAATACTTTGGTGAAAAACCTTGGCAGAGCTGCTACAAATGTGACTTTCACAGAAAACTATGATTTGAATAAAGTAACTGGTGTTGTCAGCAGTGCAATTTATGACTTTGACAGTGATGGCATAAATGAACTGATTGTTGTTACCCGTGAGG
>NZ_JAZQIJ010000012.1:0-7169 GCF_045541095.1 Methanobrevibacter sp. | reverse complement strand
GGTTCTTTGAGGCGGTCAGATATTTCTTCTGCGCTCATTCCTGATTCTAATAGACTTTTTATTGTTTCTTCTTTTCCTTTAATTGTTCCTTCTTTTATTCCTTCTTTTATTCCTTCTTTTATTCCTTCTTTTATTCCTTCTTCTTTTCCTTTTTGCTCTTTTCTTTCACCATACTCATGTATCAAACTCATATTATCACCCAAAGCGTCACATAATATATTTCTTTCTTCCTCATCACTCACATACTTGTCTACGGTCAGCCATGCAATTCCATATGAAAGGTCTTTTAGGGAAGTCGTGATGTTTTTCAATTCAAGTAGATTATTTACAATCGGTTTAATATATATTTCTAGTTCATCTCTTTTAATAATTGGTACTAATGAATACAATACTAGTTCCCTTCCGGAAATTTTTTCATGTTTTTGGATTTTTGGCTCAACGATGCTGATTATTTCATCACCGTCGAGTTCATTCAATCCGACAATATCATAATTGAACTCGTTTTGTGAGTTATATCTATAATGAACTGTTTTGGAATCTTCTGCTGAGCTTAACACCATCAGATTCACTTCCTTTTCGTTTTCCTTTTCTCTGTTCGTTACGGCAACATATGTCAGTCCTCGTGCGGAAAAGTTATCATCAACTTTTTTGCTTTGCAGTTCGAGGATGAGATTTTCAAAATCCAGTTCAAGAATTATGTCCGGTTTGAAGTCTTTTGGATCTAATAATCTCAATTCCTTTGTCCAGATATGTACTTTTTTCGATTTTATTCCCATAATATCAAGCAAAATCCTTGCATCTTCATCATTTACATTCTTGAATATCTTGTCTTGGGTAAATGCTGTCATCCAAACACCTCCTAATTTATAGTAATACTTTGAAAAAATTCTTATAAATTATTTGATAATTGAATAAAATCATATTAACTTATATTAGATGGTTTTATGGGATAAATTATGGGTATTGGAGTAAATATTTAGATTTAAGGTAAATTTTACTAATTCAAAGCAATATTTACTTGATTTCATATTAAAAATAGTGTAATTAATCGGTTGAAATAAATTAAAAATAGGTTAATCATATCGAAACGCTACCAGAAGCATCAAAATCCAATGCTTCCATGTGTCTTAAAAGGGCATCATCAGTATCCGCATCAATTCCATCATCGCTACTGTCAAGGCTTTTGGAACTTTCAGTATTCTCAGTATAAATCGCTCCGACAATAAGACCCAAAATGCAGAGGAGAAATATCAGAAGTATTGTGGCATTTTTCATATCCATGTTTTATATTATAATGTTTGTCTTATATAAAATAATGGAAAAGTATTTTAATGACCATATTCATAATGTAAATGAAAACTTAAAAGAGGTGATAATATGAAAGGCTTTATTTTAGTCGTAATAGGTATTATTGCAGCGTTACTGATTGTTGGTGGGGCTGTAGCGTACTCTTTTATGAATGAATTAGGTGTTAATATGAATGATATCGATTCAAATGTAATGAACAAAGTAAAAGATAAAGTAAGTAATGTTGCATCTTCTGAGAGTTCTGACTCTTCACAGTCAGGCGGTAGCGACATTATAAGTGAAGTAGTCAAATTTAACGGACAAAAAGGTGAAGGCCATTATCGTGAAGTCACCTACAAAGACGGTGGTTTCAGACAGTACGACACCGAAACTGGTGAACTTATAGGTTCTTCATACGATTCAGATCAGGAAAATCTTCCAAGCATGCAATGATTTAAAATGTTATTCAAGGAACTGTTGAATCATTTCAGCATTGATGAGGAATTTCCGGATTATCTTTTGGACGAATCCTTCAACAAAATATTTCTTGATGGGGATTTTTCCAAAATAGATAATTCCTATAAAATCGAAATTACAACACGCCAGGACGTAACCCATACGATGATAATCAATCCTCAGGATGAATTTCCGGTGATTGTCATCTCAAAGTTGCCGAATGGTCGTCTAAACGGTATCAAGTTTGGCCGCTCAAAAGGGCAATTAGCATATATCAATGAAATTTAATATATCTAACATGAACACTAAACTGATACTGTTGATATCTATTTTTTTAATGTTTTTTTCAATATCTTCAGTCTGCGCTTCGCAAAACACAACCGATTCTGTCAGTGATGATGTAAATTCATCCAAAATGAATACTCATATCGTTTCAGGCGACATCACAGGTGAAGAAGGGGATTCTGTCTATTTTTCAGTGGATATACTTGATGAAAATGAAAATCCTGTAATGAACGGATCTGCAACGCTGTCTTTGAATGGTAAAAACTATGAAAGCAAAGTTTTTAACGGAACCGCATCATTTGGAGATATTGAAATTAAAAAAGGCATGAAACAGGGCATAATATATTATCATGGAAACGAATACTATAACGATTCTACACAAACTGTTGACATATATCTGGTTGAAGAGTCATATAAGGACATTCCAATTTATGATGATGATTTGGATATTGATGTTTCCAAACAAACAGAAAATCATGCGCAAAGGCAAATTGGGGCTGTCAAGGCCATAGATGATAGTCGAGCAACAGGTAATCCCATAGCATTGGCTCTGTTAGGTCTTTTTGTCATAACTTCAAATCTGATTTTCAAACGTAAAAGATAATTTCATATTTTTTTTTAATTTGCATGTATTTTAAAATACAAAATTCAATCTTATTTTGAACCCATTTTTTAAATAGTATTATATAATATTTACACTAAAAATTATAATATAATAATTTAATAATTTTGTTGATATCATGGACAAAAAAGAGTTAATTAATTCTGGAAAAGTAAAAAGTGTCTTCACCACTGAAGATGACGACAAGGTCATCATAGAATTCAGGGATGATATGACTGCCGGTGACGGAGAACGTAAAGAAGTTATGAAAAAGAAAGGTGCATACAACGCAGTAATCTCTTCAAAAATATTTAAGGTACTGGAGGAAAACGGCGTTGCAACCCAATTCATTGACCTTCCTGAACCAAATGTAATGCTTGCCAAAAAGCTTGAAATGATTCCTATTGAAGTGATCGTTAGAAACATCGCAACAGGAAGTCTTGTTCGCAAATACCCAATTGAAGACGGTACCAAACTTGACCCTCCTCTTGTTCAGATGGATTTCAAGGATGACGAATATCACGACCCGATGCTGAACCGTTCCATCATCAGGGCATTAGGCATTGCAACAGATGAAGAAGTCGACATCCTAACTGAAAAGGCTTTGAAAATCAATGAGATTTTAACCAAATTCTTCGCAGATGCCGGAATAATACTTGTTGACTACAAAGTCGAGTTTGGAAAGGACAAAGACGGAAACATCATTCTAGGTGATGAAATCTCCCCTGATGGATGCAGGCTTTGGGACAGTGAAACCATGGACATGCTTGATAAGGAACTGTTCAGAAAAGGAAAGGACGATGAAGTTATGGAAGCCTACGTAGAGGTATACAACAGAATTATTCCCGATGATGAAAAATTTGATTTTTAGGTGATTTAGATGTTATTTGATATTGAAGTAAAGATTTCCCTTAAAAGCGGAATGTTAAACCCTGAAGCAACAACCATTGAAAGGTCCCTTGAACTTTTAGGTTACGAAGTTAAAAACGTAAAAACCGATGAAATCATCAAGTTCCAAATGGAAGGAGAAGACAGAGAAGTAATCAGGGCAAACGTTGTTGACATGTGCGAAAGACTTTTATGCAATCCTGTAATTCATGATTACAAAATCAATGTCATTCCACAGAACATGGCATGCGGCAAATAAGGTGAGAGCATGAAAATTGGTGTAATTAGATTTCCGGGAACCAACTGTGACAGGGATGTTGCCCAGGCTATTGAACTTGCCGGATTAACTCCCGAATACATCTGGTGGAGCGAAGAGGACTTAACCGACTATGACGGTATCGTAATTCCCGGCGGATTTTCATACGGTGACTACTTGAGAGCAGGTGCAATGGCGTCAATCACTCCTGTCATTGACGGAATCAAGGCTCTTGTTAAAGAAGAAAAACCTGTTTTGGGAATATGTAACGGAGCACAGATTTTAGGTGAAATCGGACTGGTGCCTGGAATTTTCATCACAAATGAATATCCTAAATTCAACTGCGAATGGGTTGATTTGAAGGTTGGAACCTCAAGAACTCCATTTACAAAGGCATTCAAGGCTGGCCAAAATATTTCACTTCCGATTGCGCATGCAGAAGGAAGATTCTACACAGAAGACATTGACCTTCTAAAAGACCAGGACCAGATTGTGCTTCAGTTTGAAGGCAAAAACCCTAACGGTTCAATGGAAGCGATTACAAGCGTCTGTGACGAGTCAGGTCTTGTTTGCGCAATGATGCCTCACCCTGAAAGGGCATGTGAAGAGATATTTGGTTCAGCAGACGGTTTAAACTTCTTTAAAGGATTTTTATAAAGTGATAAGATGGTAGTTTATTTAATTGGTGCAGGCCCAGGGGATGCCGATTTGATTACTCTCAAGGCGGTCAAGACCTTAAACAAGGCGGATGTCGTACTTTATGATTATCTGGCCAATGATGAGATATTGGCCCATGCGCCTGAAGATGCGGAAAAAATTTATGTCGGAAAAAAGGCAGGAGAGCACTACAAGACACAGGATGAAATCAACGACCTGATTGTCGAACAGGCCAAAAAGCATGAAAATGTAGTAAGGCTCAAAGGTGGAGATCCTTTTGTATTCGGTCGTGGCGGTGAAGAAATATTGGCTTTAATGGAACATGATATCAAATTTGAAGTAATTCCTGGTGTGACTTCTGCTATCGGAGCGCCAACATCATTAGGACTACCGGTAACTCACAGGGCAGTGGCAACATCAGTCACCATTGTAACCGGCCATGAAGACCCGACAAAATCAGAAAGCCAGGTGCACTGGGACTACACTGCAGATACATTAGTTATTTTAATGGGAATTGGAAATATCCGGGAAAATACATCTGAAATCATGAAGTACCGCTCCCCTGACACTCCAGTTTGTGTCGTTGAAAGCGGAACACTTCCTGATGAGAATGTCGTATTCGGAACACTTGAGGATATTTCCGATAAAGAGATTAACACACCGGCCATTTTAATAATAGGGGATGTTGTAAATCTCTACAGGGACATTTATGATTATCAAAGGTGATTAGAGTGTGTGGAATTGTAGGTTGTATATTAAAAGAGGAAGAGGATGTAGCACCAATTCTTTTTGACTGCATCTCAAAGCTTGAATACAGGGGATATGACTCAATCGGGCTTGCAACATTCAGTGAAGGAAAAATTCACATCAAAAAGGACAAGGGTAAAATTAAAGAGGTCGACAAAAGCTTAAATCTCAGGGATATGCCTGGTAATTTTGGAATAGCTCATGTCCGCTGGGCAACACACGGAGACCCATCCAAGCTGAATGCTCACCCTCATGTCGATGAGGAAAATCAGGTGGCAGTCGTTCACAACGGAATCATTGAAAACTATCTGGAAATAAAGGAAAAGCTGATTTTGGAAGGTCACGTATTCAAATCAGAAACCGATACTGAAGTGATTCCTCATCTGATAAGCAAGTTCATGGCGGAAAAGTTCGATTTGGAGCATGCCGTGAGAAAAACCATAGATATAATAGAAGGGGCCTATGCGATTGCGGCTATCAGTTTAAATGAACCGGATAAAATAGTTGCAACACGAAAGGACTCTCCGCTTATTGTAGGTTTGGGTGAAAAAGGATATTACCTTGCATCTGACTCTCCGGCTATTTTAAAATACGCAAAAGATATAATCTATCCTGAAAAAGGTGAAATAGTAATCATTGACAGGGATGGTGTAGTGGTTCATGACGAGTTTGACAATGTTGTAAACAAGGACATTGAAACCATCAACTGGACTCCGGAAATGGCTGAAAAGGAAGGCTATGACCATTTCATGATAAAGGAAATCAACGAACAGGCAACTGCTGTGAGAAACACACTGACCCAAAAGGAAAACATTCAGGAGATTATCGACGATATAGGTGATGTTCAGAGAATCTGTTTTGTCGCTTGCGGAACATCATATCATGCTTCACTTACCGGAAAATATCTTATAGAATCCCTTGCAGGAATTCCGACAGACGTTATTCTGGCATCTGAGTTCAAATATTCTGCAAACACTCTGAATGAAAAGACACTTGTCATTTTCATCTCACAGTCAGGTGAAACCGCAGACTCCCTCAAGGCATTGGACGTTGCCAATCAGACTTCAATCACATTGGGTATTGTCAATGTAGCAGGTTCTGCCATTACAAGAAGGGCTCAGTACGTTATCCAGACACAGGCAGGTCCTGAAATCGGTGTTGCAGCAACAAAAACATATGTTGCACAGCTAACATCAATCTATCTTCTGGCAGCATTGATTTCCAAAAACGAAGATCTTCTCAGAGAACTTGACAGGGTGCCGGTTTTCATCGATGAGGTATTGGATGAAGTCGATAATGTAAAGGAACTTTCAAAAAGATATAACTATGCACGTGACTTTTTCTACCTCGGAAGAGGATATTCATATCCTACTGCTCTTGAAGGTGCGCTTAAACTCAAGGAAATCACATACATTCACGGTGAAGGATATGCTGCAGGTGAGCTAAAGCACGGCCCTCTTGCATTGATTGACGAGGGAATTCCTGTAGTTGTAATTATTCCTCCGGGGGATAACTACAGAAAAACCATGAGCAATCTTGAAGAGGTCAAATCCCGTGGAGCAAATGTTCTTGCAATAGGTTCAGCAGATGACGAATCACTTAAAAGCAAGGCAAATGCGGTTATTCCAATCAATGATGAGGTTAAGGAGATTATTGCGCCTTTGGTATATATTGTTCCGCTGCAGCTGATTGCATACTATATTACACTTGAAAAAGGCCATGACCCTGACAAACCTAAAAACCTTGCAAAATGTGTTACAGTGGAATAGAGTGATTTTTTCACTTTTTTCACAATTTTATTTTTTTTCTTATTTGAGCTTTAAATTTTGTTTCAAGGCATTTTAATATGTCATATCTGATTTTAAGGAAATTTTACACATAAAACTTTTTTTAATTCATTTAAATATATGGATATCTGATTTATAAATTGTTCACTTTATAAATGTAAAGTTTGCACTAACTTATAATTAAAATATTAAATTCAATTAAAAT
>NZ_JAZQIJ010000011.1:0-3569 GCF_045541095.1 Methanobrevibacter sp. | reverse complement strand
CAATCTTAACCTTACTTCCCTGTCCTTTTGCTTTTAACAATTTCTTATAATCAGAAAATTTGCTCTTTGGCACCTTTATCGTTGCTTTGGAATTAATGTTTAAAAATACAATTTCTCCCACTGTTTTCAACTCTGTTGACTTTATTGTAATATTCTTTAATTTTTTACAACCCGAAAATGCAGCTCTTTCAATTGCCCTTACTTTTGATGGAATTGTTATACTTGTTAAACTTCTACATCCGGAAAATGCACCATCTCCAATTGTCCTTACTTTTGATGGGATTTTTATACTTTTTAATTTAGCGCAATTTAAAAATGCACCTGCTCCAATTGTTATTGCACCTACCGGAATTTCTATGTTTGTTAAACTGCTGCAATAACTAAAAGTATAGTCTTCAATTACTTTTACTTTTGATGGGATTTTTATTTTTTTCAAACTGCTACAATAACTGAATGCACCCCCACCAATGTCCTTTACACTAGATGGTATTTTTATATTATTTAAACTACTGCAATAAGCGAATGCAGCATCACCAATCGTCTTTACACCTGATGGTATTTCTATATTTTTTAAACTACTGCAATAACTGAATGCCTCATCACCAATCGCCTTTACACCTGATGGTATTTTTATGCTTGTTAAACTACTACAACCATAAAATACTGAAGCATTGATATTCTTTATACTCGTTGGAATCTTTACACTTGTTAAATTATCGCAAGAAGCAAAAGCCCCTTCACCAATTACTTTTACACTGGATGGAATTTCTACACCCGTTAAATTTTCATTTGTCCAAAATGCATGATGACCAATGGCCTTTACGCTTGATGGAATCTTCACATCCCCCGTACATTTTCTTCCATCTAGTAGAATACCGTTTATAATTACAAGTGGATTTTCCATTTGTTTTAATTGTAACCATTGTGTAAACTCAAATGCTCTATCACCGATTGTTTCTACACTTGATGGAATGGTTACATTTGCCAAACTATCACAACCATAAAATGCAAATTCATCAATTGTCTTTACGCCTGATGGAATTTCTATGCTTGTCAAACTATCATTCCATGAAAATGCCCAATCACCAATGGTCTTTACGCCCGATGCGATTTTTACGCTTGTAAGATTATCACAACTACTAAAAGCTTTTTCGCAAATCGTCTTTACACTTGATGGTATTTCTATACCTGTTAAGTTAATCGCACCGTCAAATGCACCCTTACCAATTGTCTTTACATTCGATGAAATTTTCACATCTCCGACACAGAATATACCGTCTATTAAAATGTCATTTACAATTACAAGTGTGTTCTCTTCCTGTTTCGCCATTAACCATTTTGTATTCAAAAATACATCTTCATCAAAATTCTTTAAAGTTGATGGAATTGATATGCTTCCCAAACTGCTGCAATTATAAAACGCCATCTTGCCAATGCTCTTTACACTTGATGGAATTGTTATACTTTCCAAACTACTGCAGTCAGAAAATGCTTCCTCGCCAATACTCTTTACTTTTGATGGGATTTTTATACTTTTCAGGCTAGAACATCCACTAAATGTACCTTTACTGATTTCCTTTACACCCGATGGAATTGTTATACTTTCTAAACTGCTACACTCATAAAATGCATCATCACCGATTGCAGTTACCGATGATGAAATTTTGACACTTTTCAGGCTATGACATCCTTCAAATGTACCCTCACTGATTTTCTTTACACCTGATGGGATTTCTATGCTTTCCAAGCTTTTGCACACATAAAATGCATGACTGCCAATCGTCTTTACACTTGATGGAATCTTTATAGTTTTCAGATTAATACAAGCTTCAAATGCGTTATCACCAATTGATTCTACACCTGATGAAATTTTCACGCTTTTTATGGCATTACAGCCCGCAAAAGCACTAGTACCAATCTCCTTTACACTTGACGGAATTGTTATGTTTTTTAGTTTTTTACAATCATCAAATGCACACTTTCCAATTTTATTGACAGTTGAAGGAATGTTTATACTTGTCAAATTCTTACAATACGCAAATGCAAAATTGCCAATCACCTTGACACCGGATGGAATTGTTACAGTTTTCAATTTCTTGCAATTAGAAAATGCTTCATCACGAATTTCCTCGACACCGGATGGAATCACCACATTTACCGGTGTTCCCTTACATTTTACTAAAATACCGTCTTCAATGACTAATTCATAACTACTTTTAGCTTTGGTTTCACTTTCAGACTGTAAACTCCCTGTCTCCGCCGCTAATACATTCACGCCATTTCCCATAACCAATGTTATTATCATGATTATAGCTATTATTCGTTTCATCAAAAAATCCCCCTCTTTCTCTTGCTTTTTGTGTATATTATAGAATATTATGTGAATTTGCACAACTGAAATTATGCTATCTTGCTTTTGTGACAGTTGAATAAGTTGCAATTCAGACATCAGCCAAGCTGATGCCTGAATTGCAACGGGTCTTGATTTACCTGTAGCATTTTTGTCGTTGGCTATTCAAATAACATGTTATCAAAATTATGCAGCATCCACTCTGTCATTTTCTTGTTTATTTCGTAAAGTTCCTTATACTTTTCTTGTTCTGAGAACCACGCTGTTGATATAAGCTGATTTGTAATAACGACATACGGAATTGCTTTCCATTCGTTCTCTGAAAGTTTTACAACTTCATCATATCCATACATTATATTTTTATATATCACAATCCATTGATTCAATTTCTCTGTATTATCAGCCTCAAAACTTTCCGATAATATTGCCGTAGCCGCATAACAAGGATCATAAATTCTAATATTTCTTTCACTAAGGTCAAAATCAAGCCCCCCCAATTGTCATTACTTAGAATAAGATTCCCTGGGTTGGGGTCGCGGTGAATGATTTGTTGTGGTAATGATTCATATATCTCGCCAAATTTCTTTTCGTACATTTCAATGAAGCTCTTAGACAAATCCATTTTTAATTTACCTTCTGCTGTTTTTATAGGTGTAGCAGTTGATAATCCTACACTTTCAATTGCCTGTGATAGTGAAATATGTTTCTCTACCTTTCCCAAATTAGGCGAGAATTTGATAATATAATTATCTCCTACATAACATGCTGTTTCGCTTACATTACCTGTTTCGGCATATACAACATCAGTCAGTTTTTCATTCTCTAATCCCCAATTCTTTAAAACATCTTTTATTTTTTTGTGAGATACCATTATGTGTTCCTCCTTAAACAGATTAATTCTGTAGGGTTTCTTTTTCTTGCTCATATTAAGGAATTCTGTCGGTGTATATCCGAATTCACGAACAAAAGCCTTATAAAATCCTGCTTGTGTTTCAAACCCATAAACCAATGCCACTACTATCATTTTCTTTCCACAGTGCATATCGTACAATGCATGAAGTAATCTTCGCCTTGTGATATATTGCATCACAGGCATACCGACCGCACTTTGAAACACTCTATAAAAATGAAACATGGAAAATCCAGCCATTTCACTTAATTCTTTCGCCGTGATCTCGGTTTTTAGATTATCCTCAATATAATCAATAGATTTTTGAAT
>NZ_JAZQIJ010000010.1:0-9242 GCF_045541095.1 Methanobrevibacter sp. | reverse complement strand
CACAGACTGGTACCTAGTATTTACCAAACTGGCAAAAGGAGATGTGAAACTGAGTCTGTCAATACTTCCGATTAATCTGATTCTGCAGATTATATTGCTAGAGTCTGTCCAATAAATAATTTTTTCTAATTTTTTATTTTTTTATTAATTTTTTCATTGTAAATTTGCTCATTTTGGATATTAATTTCTAAAAAGTAGTTAATTATAAATATGTGAGAAGATAAATAGTTATTTAGAGCTACAAAACCAAAAACCCTCTCACAATTTATTTTTATGTATTTTGTGACACTTAAATGTTTTGGTTTTGTCAAAAAGTTTAGGTGTTTTGATATTTATGACTTTAGTTTATAATAATACTACTTGTGAACAGGCTATTTTTACTTATGCATTTTCTGGACAGAATTTGAATAAAAATAACATTGTTTTTACAGTTAAAAAGTTAGTAAGTAATTTTAAACGTGATTTTCCATTACTATTTAAAGATGATTTTAAGAATCAGGGAAGGCCTAAAGAGTATTATTTGGATGAATTATTAGGTTTTGTTGTTTATGGAGTTTATAATAATCGATTTAGTTGTAGAAGATTGGCTGATTGGATAAATAATAATGATGAATCAGTTAATTATATCTTGTATGATAAGAAACCTAAGAAGTCCATTATTCATTTGTTTTTACAAGAAAATACTTTGTTAATCAATGCATTTTTTCATTATACTGTAATTTTGGGGATTAATTTAGGTTTAATTGATGGTGAGTGCGTTGCAGTTGACGGCAGCATTGTAAAAGCCCATTCTAATAATTTTCATTTGATCAAAATTGAAGAAATTGAATTTTTACAAAATTTGATTTTTGATTATGGTGGAAACTGGTGTAAAAACAGTATTTGGTATAAAATCCACCAATATTACAATGAAAATAAAAAACATGATGAAATAATTAGTTTAATAAGTGAAATAAATGATAATTTGAATAAAAATGCTTTAATTCTTCTTAAAACTGCTTTAATTAGTATGGAGAATATGTGTTATGTTCTTGATTTATTGGATGTTTTAAAAGCAAATTATGATGGAAAACATACTATTAGTTTAACAGACCCAGAATCTAGGTGGATGATGGATAAAAAAGGAAATATGGGTTTGAATTATAATTATCAAGTTGCAGTGGACAGTAAAAATGGAATGGTTGTAGGCCAATACCTAACACAGAACGCTACGGACGCTCATGAACTATTTGAAATGTTACACGAAATAAAAATACAAATGGGAATCAATCCTAAAGTATTAGTCGCAGACAACGGATATATGAACGATAATGTAATAAAATATGCTTATGAAAACAACATAAGATTATTGATACCTGATCGAGCAGAAAGTAGCAAATCCAAACCTAAAAATAAAGAAAAACAATACGCTAAAGCAAATTTCATTTATGAATGGAAAACAGACTCATTCATCTGCCCAATTGGCGAACACCTACATTACAAAAACGATAGAAAACTAAACGGCGAATGGATGAGAGTATACTCAACAAACAAATGTAAAACTTGCCCTGTTAAAAATCAATGCACCCAAAGCAGAGTAAGAGAAATTTTCGAACCTGTCAATGATTTAAGATGGAAAATGAAAGCAGATTTCAAATCTCCTGAAGGAAAAATCTACTACAAAAAAAGAGCAAATCTAAACGAAGCACACTTCGGACTGCTAAGAAATGCACGTAATTTCCAAAAATTAAACAGAACAGGCATGAAAAATGCAGAAAAAGAACTAACAATACGCTCAATAGCACATAACATACAAAAAATACACGAAAAACTAAACGCAACACTCATTTAAACAAAAAAACAAACAAATAAAAACACACATCCAAACAAAAAACACAAAATAAACAAGCTCCAAATTAAGCAAAATAACTACAAAAATAAACCAAAATTCTAAAAAAAAGTAATAAAGTGCAATTTCAAGTGTAAAATAACTCCTGAAACTCCACTAATCTCAATCTAAGAGCAAAATCTTTTTATTTAAATTCAATCAAAAAATTGAATTATTGGACGAACTCATTTAGTGACTTTTTTTTTTTGAATTGAACTTATTAATTTATAAATGTGTTTTAAGATATTATTAGTATAGAAAATTAAATTGGTTATATTTTTTAGTTGGAGGAGGATTTATATTCCTGATAAAGATGGCCATGTAGAGCATATCTATCGTGAAAAAACCGATAAGCGTATTTTAAGGAAAAATCCATGGAAGGATTATGGATTGCATGTGACTGTTTTAATTTTGGTTGTTATAGCAGAATTAATTGGGGCTATTAATATTCCAATAACTAAAGATGTGGTTATTACAATAATGCCTTTAATATATACGATTGTTTTGGGTTTGATTTTTTATCTTGCAAAACCGATTAAATGGATTAAAAGAAAACAAGCCAGAATTGCTGAAGGAGCAATGATGCTTTTCATAGGTGTTTTGATTGCAAAACTTGCTGTTTCAAGTGGTCAATCAATCGGTTTGATATTTCAAATGGGTCCGGCTTTAATATTGCAGGAAATAGGTCACTTGGCAACTATTTTGGTGCTTCCGATTGCACTTCTTTTAGGATTTAAGAAAGAAGCAATTGGTATGACTAATTCCATAGGAAGGGAACCCAATGTAGCAGTAGTTGTAGATAAATACGGTTTTAATTCTCCTGAATCACGAGGAGTATTTGCAATATTTATCATTGGAACAGTAATAGGTACAATATTTATCAGTTTTTTAGTAACTCTTTCACTGTCTTTCCTGCCGCTGCATCCTTATGCCTTTGCAATGGCAAGTGGTGTCGGCAGCGCCAGTATGAATGCTGCTGCAATCGGCCCTACTCTTGCTGCATTTCCGGGTATGGAAACTCAGATTGAAGCTTTTGCAGGATTTAGTAATCTGCTTTCATTCTGTGTGGGTATTTATATTGTAATATTCATTGCACTTCCTTTAACTGAAAAGATGTATAACTGGTTGGAACCTAAAATTGGAAAAGAACCCTTAGTTCCAAAAAAGGAGGATAAATAAATGCCTGATTTAATTGATGGATCTGAAAATGTTTCAGTTCATGGGATTTTTAATTGGATATTATTATTAGCTATATTTTCTGTACTTACTGTCATTGGTAATTATCTGGGTTACAAACACCCTATTGCCGATTCATTGGTTGGAATGGGTATTTTGTCTTTAATCACTCTTGTCGGGGTTTGGCTTGAAAGATATGTTCCGTTAAATATTTCTTCTATTCTCTACATAAGTGTCATAGGTATTTTGCTTGCATTTCCAGGCATGCCTACATCAGAGTTTGTGCTTTACTATGTATCTAAAGTAGAGCTTTTAGCTATTGTTACTGTATTTTTAGCATATGTAGGTATTGGTATGGGAAAAAGCTGGGATGAGTTTAAGGCTTTAGGATGGAGAGCTATTATCATAACAGTTTTGGTAATTGCATCTACTTATTACGGTGCAGCAATTGTTGCTCATGTAATATTGGTCTTAACTGGTGTTCCTGCAGTTTAAATCCATTTTTTTATTTCCTTTTAATATAGGTTTTCAATCATTACTTAACTATTTAATCTACTTTTTACAGATATTATTTGTAGGTGTTTTATGTTTTTACAAAATATTTCTAAATTTATTTCCAACTATCGCTATGAGAAGGCAACTGTCGAATCGCTTACCACAGTTAAAGCGGCCTTTTTAGATTTTTTTGGGGTTACTTATAGGGGATCTAAGGAAAAGGCAGCGGAAATGGCTTTCAATACGGTTAGTGAAATATTATCTGGAAATGTTAATTTAAATTTAAAAGCTTCTGTGATTGGTAGAAATTATAAAACAAGCATATTGGATGCTGCTTTTGTAAACGGAGTTTCTGCTCATGTATTGGAATTGGATGATGGTCACAGAGGTGCTCAACTTCATTTGGGTTCAGTTATTTTTCCGACAGCCCTTGCAATTTGTGAAGCTTATGATTTAAGTGGAAGGGAATTTTTAGAGGGAGTTATAGTAGGATATGAAGTTGGAATACTTCTTGGAAAAATAGTTAATCCCAAGCATAGAAATAAAGGATTTCACACAACCGGTACCATAGGTACCTTTGTTGCAGGAGCTGTAGCCTCAAAGTTATTGAAACTTGATGATGAACAGATTGTAAATGCATTGGGTCTGTGCGGAACACAGGCGGCAGGTCTTTTAGAATCTGACCATGGGGGTTCTATGGGTAAATCTTTACATGCTGGTAAGGCAGTCTATAATGGAATATTGTCTGCTTTTCTTGCAAGAAATGGTTTTACCGGAAGTGAAACTATTTTTGAAGGTAAAGAAGGATTTTTAAAGACAATGGTTGATGATGATTTTGTCACCGAAAATTTTTCACTAAATGAGATTTTAAAAGATACCGGAAGAGTAAGGATAAGGGATATCTACTTTAAAAAATATCCATTTTGCAGACACATTCATTCATCCATAGATACTGCTTTAAAACTAAAGGCAAGTATAGGGGACGAATATGATCATATTGAAAATATTGCAGTCAAAACATATTCTGTTGCTGCACAGCACAACAATTACGCCCCTAAAAATAAGGAAGAACTGAAGCAGTCCCTTCCTTATGCAGTTGCAATTTCTCTTGTTGTCGGTGAGGTGACTGTGGATGACATTGACCAGTTAATTGAATATGGTCTTTTGGACAATTATTCTACAGTGGATAAAGTAAACAGCATTAAAAATTTGGCGAAGGGAATGATAATACTGATTGACGAGAAATTGGACGGACTGTATCCCGACAAAAGGCCGTCAAATGTAATTATCAAATTGGACAAATCATTCCGAAATGGTGTTTTTCAAAACATCACAATGCTTCCTAAAGGGGATTTTGAAAACCCATATAAATTAACAGAACTGATTGACAAGTTCAAATCTAATAATCCTCACTATAATATAAAAAATCTTACGGTTATAGATTCTCTTGAAGATTATTCTATGAGATATGTAGTAGAAAAATTGAATGAGTAGATACTATGAATAAAACAAAAGAATTTTTAAAAAAAATTGGTATCAAAGAAACTTTTGATGATTTTAAGTCTTATAAACGATTTAATGATGGCGGCCAATACCGTTTTGAAGTTCCGGGGATTCAATCTCCTAAAACAATGGATGCGCTTTTAAAAGAATCAATAAAAAACAATGTATTTATTCATAGAGTTACTCAAACCAAGGGAATAATGCTTTTAACTGATGATGAAATCCGAATGATGGTTGATTTGGCAAAAGGGTATGGTTGTGAGTTATTTTTATCTGTTGGGCCAAGGGCAACCTATGACACTTCTGCAACTGTCCATACTAAAGAGGGCAGTAGAATAGGGTATCGGCTTAGAGGATATGATAATTTAGTTTATGCCGTTGAAGATGTAAAAAGGGCATGTAATTTGGGTGTTCGCGGAATTTTATTGTATGATGAGGGTTTGCTATGGGTTTTAAATAAAATGAGGGAAAATAATGAAATCCCTTCAAATGTTCATTTCAAATTATCCGCACATGCCGGTCATTCAAATCCTGCGTCAGCAAAATTGCTTGAAGAGATGGGATTGGATTCTCTAAATCCGGTTAGAGATTTGCAAATTCCAATGATTGCTGCCATTAGGAATGCTGTAGATATGTCCATTGATTTGCATACTGAAAATCCAAAATCAACTGGGGGTTTTATAAGACATTATGAAGTTCCTAAATTTATTGATGTGGCTGCCCCGGTTTATTTAAAGACTGGCGGTTCTGTTGCCGCTAATCATAATTGGGACACTACAGAAAAAGAAGCAATAGCGCGTATAAAGCAGGTCATGCTTGTTAAAAGAGTCATTGACAAGTATTCTCCGCAGGCTATTGCGTCTCCAGAAAAATCCGAAGATTTATCTATTCCTGAGTGATTTTATGAATATAATAAATGATATTGCTGATTCTATAATAAAAGCCTCAACATATCTTAGTGAAGACAAACTGAAGGCGTTGAGTAAGGCTATTGAAAATGAAGACAATGAAAACGCCAAATGGGCTTTGACTCAGATACTGGAAAATTATAGGGTTAGTCAGAAAACCCAATTCCCCTTGTGTGACGATACTGGAATTCCTCATGTGATAGTTGAAATGGGTCGTGAAAGAGAACTTTCAGGGGAATTGATTAATCAAATTAATAAAGGTATCAGTAAGGGTTTAAATAAACTTCCTGCAAGGCCAATGGCCGTAAAAGGTAATGATGTAGAAAGAATTGAACAGAGCAAGGGTTTATTCAAACGTCCGGGGAATTTAAAACCTGCTTCTATTTTAATCGACACTGTCGATGAAAAGTCAACATACAGCAGGAAAGTATCAGATGATACTTTAAATCTTCATTTCATTCTTGAAGGCGGGGGACCTGAAATACGTGCAAAAACATATAGGGTTTATCATAAAAGAACTTTTAATCATGTGATATATACCGTTATAGAATGGCTTGAGGATTCATTAAAACAATTGGGCTGCACACCATCCATTCCTTCAATTGGTATTGGAAGAACTCACTATGAGGCAAATGCGCTTCTTTTAAAGTCGATTGCATATGGAAATTTGGATGTGCAAAGCAAGGCTGAAAGACATGTAACCAACAAACTGAATGAAACTGGGATCGGCCCAATGGGATTGGGTGGAAAAACAACGGTATTAGGTTCCTTTATAAACATTGGAAATCAGAGGGCAAGCGGTGTAAGAATTGTCAGCATAAGGCCGTCATGTTTTGTCGAACCCAGAGTCGCAACATTAAAGTTATAAAATCAATAAATTTAAAATAATAAAATGAGGGTGCAGTAAAATGCAAGAAAATAATTTCAGGGTAAATCAACATTCTTTAAAAACAGCTATATCTCGTGTGGAAAAAAACAAAATTGTTACAAGAGGATATAATCAAAGGGATTTGATAGAAAAAATTAGATATAGTGACATGATTTTTTTACTTTTAAAAGGCAGATTGCCGACTATTGAGGAAGGAAAGATTTTCAATCATGTTCTGGTTTCCTTCTGCGATCATGGTGCAACTCCGCCCAGCACTCAAACGGCCAGGCTTATTGCATCTTCAGGATCTCCATTGAATTCTGCTGTTGCAGGTGCATTACTGTCATTTGGACATAATCATGCTGGAGCTATTGAAAAAACTATGGAATTGTATCAATCTAAAATTAATTCCATTTATGTAACTGAAGATTCCGACATAGACAATAAGCAGATTGCCAGTTTGGCCATTGATATTTACAAGGAATATGTGCTTCAGGACAGAAAGGTGCCGGGTTTCGGCCACAGGTATCATAATGTTGATCCTAGAGCAGATAAACTGATGGAAATTGTGGTTAACCGTGGTTTTATAGGCCCCCACATTAAACTGGCTTTGGCTCTTGAAGATTTGATATATCAAAAAAAGAAAATCAGACTTAATGTCGACGGTGCAAATGCCGCTATTTTATCTGATTTGGGATTTACTCCGGATTTAGGTTTGGGAGTTTTCATAATAGGTAGAATTCCGGGCATTATTGCCCACATTCATGAAGAAAATATGGATGAAGAAGAATTTAGGCGCTTTTGCGATTTAGATGACATCATATATGAAGGAGGTAGATAAAATGGAATTTATTGACGTCATAACAGAAAGATATAGTGTAAGAGGATTCTTGGACAAAGAAGTGGAACAGGAAAAATTAGACTATATTTTAAAAGCAGCAACATTAGCACCAACAGGTGTAAACAGCCAGCCTTTTAAGGTATATGTCATTGACACAAAAAAACACAAAGAAGAATTATCAAAAATTTATGGAGCAAAATGGTTTGTAGAAGCTCCGATTGTTTTATGTGTAGTCGGAATAAACAATGAGGCCTGGACAAGGCCATGGGACCAAAAGAATATAGTTGATATCGATGCAACTATCGTAATGGACCATATGATTTTGGCCGCTCAGGATGTAGGTCTTGGAACCTGTTACATTGGAGCGTTTAAAAAATATGAAGCTCATAAGTTCTTAAACCTAAAAGAAAATGAGGAACCAATTTTATTTACTCCATTAGGGTATGGTAATGCTGAACCTCGTGATACTCCAAGAAAAGAATTAGATGAATTTGTAGTGTATATGGATTAAAATGAAATTAATGATTCTTGGTGCAGACAATTCCAAGGAAATGGAGAATATTTCCGAGGAGTTGTCCCAAAAAAAATTTAAGCTTCTCGAAAAGGATACAAAATTCATTTTGATGAGGCGGCGCAGATTTGGAAATCTTTTGATACATGCAGTATGTCTGATATTGGCATTGTCTGCCTTTTCTGTACTTATTTTCATTAATGTAGCATATTTCATGTATTCCTATATATGGGCTTCACCTACAGTACTGATAACCACCGAAAAGGTTTCTGATGAAGGTGATCCATTGGAATTCAATAGTATGGATGAAGTTTTAAACAAAGCAAATGCTATTCTATAATTTCATCTACACTATATTCTTCAATTTTTCTCACTATCAGCGGATTTTTGCTGTTGAGGTATTCTGATTCTTCATCTAGTTTTGCATCGATGAGTACTGCATCAGATTGGGGTTCTGCAAAAAAATTCATTATATCTGATAAAAAGTCGTCGTAGTCCTTTTGAACCTTTTCATCACTAAAACCCAATTGGGGAAGTTCATTTGTCCATAAATCATGACCTGGTGAAAATTTTTTATCAACGACTTTACTGTTTTTCATTTCACCGTCTAAGGTTAGTGAAAAGTTTTTGTTTAAAATTATCCAGACTGCTCTTTCCATGTATAATCTTTTCAATATAATGATATAAATATCATGAAGTTTAATAGAAAAGTAAGTGTTATTATGGCAAATGTTAAAATGTTTAAATTATTAGGTGTGGCACTAGCTTTAGTGTTGATTGTATGGGCAATCACTCCATTTTTAAGGCATCAACCGATAACAAATGAGGTTATTGCCACTGCGATAGTGCTTATTTTAATTGCTGTAGCATATTTGATTATACTGTTTAACCCAGGATGGACCAAAGCTGTGTTCTTTTTTGAGGGAATAATTATTGGTGTAGTTGGGTATATGATTTTAGACTCTCCATACAATATTGAATTTGCGGTAATTGGTTTAATTATTATAATAATAGCAATTCTAGCATATTTGCAAAAACTGCCCCCTAGTATATTGAAATGGTTCTATAGATAA
>NZ_JAZQIJ010000009.1:0-5286 GCF_045541095.1 Methanobrevibacter sp. | reverse complement strand
GTCCAGTACCAAGGTCAGTTACACTCCAACCATCCGCCTTTAATTTCTTGATGATACCAGATTTGAAACCTGCACTTCCACCACGGTCCTCAGAAACAAGAATCCTTTTCTTTTTCTTGTTGAATGGATTACCATTGTTAGAACCAGTAGAAGTGGATTTAGTAGAAGTAGTTTTCTTAGAAGATGATGATGAGGTTTTGGCTGCTTTGGTAGTATTGTTAGGATTCTGAATACTAGTCGCAACATTTCCAAAGAATGCTGTTAAATCCAAATCAATCAAACTTTTACTTGTCTGTACAGACCCTGCTGATAAATCAGGACCATTCACAATCACACCAGTGATTGCATTTGTTGTACTGAATTTAAACTTACGATTAGTATAATCATCAGCAGTTAAATGCAAACCAGTATTCTCCCAATCAGTCTTAGACAACGGATCTATCTGCAACACACCTTTATCATTAAACCAAACATCAAAATAACCTAATGAATTAAAAACAAGACTTCTAATCGCTTCAATGTAAGACTTATCATGAATTATCAATTGTCTTTTTTGATTGAATGGATTGCCATTGTATTTGTTACCAGGAAAATGTGATTGATTGTAACGATCTAATGATTTCAAACCACTAATCATATACTTCTGATAATCATTCAGTTTCGCATACTTATCCTTACTTGATACATTCCCTCTTGTGATTAAAAAACGAAGAAGATTATATAATTTCACGTTTCCTTTGAATTCAAATTTAGAAATTAAGTTACGACTCCAATCCTGACATTGATAAGTATACAAACCAGTCTCCTCATCATAATCAACATCCAAAATAATCCCACTAAAATTCTCATGATAAATACTGCTAATCAAAACAAAATTCTGACCATTAGTCAAATCAAGGTAAAAAGGAGTGGTGAAAGTAGCAGTCTTGACTCTGAAATCAGTTTCCTTAATATTATACTCTACTAATGGGAGCTTTGGACTATCTTTCCAGTTTTCAGTCCAATTAGAAAATACTGACGCATCATTTCTTCTTTTAATACGCAATTCACCAATTCTGCTTGAAATGTTTTCGTTCGACAAAATATTCCACCATCCCTTTAACTGCTTTTAGTTACACTATACAATGCCTTGAAAGTATTAGCATCAACATTCCCGTCAGTTTTACATTTATACTTAGATTTATACTTCTTCTGGAAATTCTTCAAAGCATTCTTAGTAACAGGACCATACCATCCGTCTTTCTGATTTTTAGCAAGAAACTTCTTGTTAATTAAGATTTGTTGCATATACTTAACACAAGTAACAACTTTCTTCGTTTTACTATACTTCAAATTAGAAGCTTTACATTTTGTTTTCAGTAAATACCTAGCAGTTGTTTTCTTCTTCGCTTCGGCTTTGGCTTTAGCTGCTTTTGCTTTTTTATCTTTTGCTTTCTTATAATTTTTCAAAGCAGTAGTGACTCCAGCATTTGTCGCTGAAAAAGAGGATTTCGTAAAAGGTTCATATTTCATGAATTCTAATTCCCATTCAGTGAACCCTTCAAAAGTCTGATTCCTTGAATCGTTTTTAATAATCAAATATAATCCATTCGGAACATCAACCGCCCTTGTCACAACATTTAAAGGAGTTGCAGTTTTCATCCAATAATCCAAAGCTTTCAACAAAGCAACATGCCCCCCTAACATAACAGAGGAAGTCTCTTCAATACCTTCACCTCCACTCAGTATAGTGTACAAATATTCATCGAAATCACCACTGTTAAGAGCCTCCTGCCAAGACCCTTCATCAAACTCCTTAGTCAAAACAACACTGTCATCCTCACTAATCAGAACATTAACTTTAAAAGTGTCACCTTTACCAGTATTATTCTGAAAATGCTTACGACCACTTGCTAAATCATTCACAACAATATCCAAATCAGGAACACTATTAACACCATCATCACGAATAACTCTTAATCGCACAGGCCCCACATTAGCATTCATATATGCACCATCACGAGGACAAATAGTCAAAAACTCTTTTGCATCTTTACTTTCAAAAATACTCAAAAATAATCACCTCATATTGTTCTTCCTGCAGTAGTGTTATCCCAATTCAACTCACGACGAATAACTTCAATAATCTGATTCACACGACGGTCACTATCAACATCCCCCTCAATATTGATGATGATATCACCATGTTGCTCAGCAGACATCACCCGCAATACTTTATCAATAGATCCATTCGCAAAACCATTAACATTAGAATCAAAACTGAAATCCGGTGAGAAATTATCCGCCATATTTTTACCAAGTTTCGCTGTTGTGTCTGGAAGTGAACTTTTATCCACCATATTTTCAGACCAGTTCAACTCGTTCTCTAAAGCATGATAAATTTTACCTGGTGAACCTTGACCTAAACCAAGAATACTAAATGCGGATGCAGCTTGTGAACCTAACCATTGTAACGCTTGTACTAATGGATGACTCATTACCATATTATAAGCCCAATCAAGACAGGATTGTAAAGCAGTACGAATACCATTAATTGCACTTGTAAACTGTGAAACACCAGATTGTATTCTACCGATGAAACCGGAAACTGCGTTAATTGCACCATTAATTAATGTCTGTGTGAAATTGTTTCCAAAACCTAATGCTTGGGCTATGATATTTACAAATATCATTGCTAATTGTGCGGGTAATGTTGCAATAAACATCATTACCGCTAATATTCCATCGATTATTTGGTTTCCAGTTATATTAACACTTTGAGGTAATAATCCTCCTAATGTTACGATATAATTCCATAATCCTTGTAATGTGGTAATTACAATATTAACTGCATTTACTAAACTGTTGTAAATGATTTGTCCAACCATCATGAATGTTTGACCTAATCCATCAATTGCAGCACGTACTTGTTCATTGTTAAAGTATAAGTAGCCTAATATTGCGATTAATGCAACAATTGCTATGATTAATATTCCAATTGGATTTGCAGACATTGCTACATTTAATGCCCATTGTGCAGCTGTTGTAGCATATTCAGCTATTGTTGATGCTATCATTGCACCTTTTTCAATTGCCCACATTGCAGCAGATTTTAATGCATTATAACCTGTAAGTAACACATTTTTTGCTAATTGTGCTAATCCTACAATGGCATTTTTGATTGCTGTTGCTGCTGTTGTGAGTAATGTCCGTGAGAAACCTGCAATATTCACCAGTGCTGTTCTTGCAGATGTAGCGACAGTTGTTAGTGCAGTTCTTAATCCACTTAATTTACCTGTGATTGATGAGACTATTTCCATTTCACGGAATGTTCTAGTTAATGTGATTAAACTGTTAATTCCTGTTGCGAAACTACCTACTTGACCAATTAATCCTATAAAACTGGTTAATGGTGCTAATACGGGGGATAATGATAAACTTAAATCTTCCCATGCTGCATTTAATTGGTCTAACCATGTTTTATGTGCTGCTTCTTCATCAGCTAAGGTTTGTAATTGGCCTTCGTATTGTCCAGTTAATTGACTTGCATTTTCTAATGCTCCAGCTTCTAATCCTAATGCTTGTTCTAATGCTCTTGTATCCCCATTGGATTCTTCCAATGCATCGTTCAAACCACTTAAAGCTGCACGACCTCCACCAAATTTTTGTGTTGCTGCTGCAATAATGACTGATGCTTGGTCTACATTGAATCCTAATTCTTTAAATTGTGCATCATATTTCCTGAGGAAAGTATAATAATTATCCATTCCTCCAACAGTGTTTGCATTCGCATAAGCTAATGCGTTAAATGCTGATGAAACATTGTTCATGTCTACACCAAGAACAGATAACTCTTGACCTAGACTATTAACCTTGTTTGCACCTAATCCAAAAGCATCATTAATTTTATCTAAATCAGTAGCTGATTGTCCAAGATTATTAGCGGAAACTCCTATCTGGTCTAAACTTTTAACATACATCATTGCTTCATCATTCGGAAATGTTGCATTTGAAATATGATTAATTAAAGAAACCATTTGAGGTTCTGCAACTCCAGTTTGTGTAGCTAATTGTCCAACACTTATAGATGCAGTATTCATATCTTGTGCTAATCCTTCAGCTTTACTTCCAAGGTTACTTAATTCACTGGATATTCCCATTAATGCACCGGCTTCCAATAAGTCAAGACTACCTTGTAGTTCTTGAATTTCTTGGTCTGCACTATCAGCTTCACCACCAAGAGTTGTGAAATCTGAACCTACTCCTTGAACATTAGAACCATCCATGCTTCCTGTTGAATTGTTTAAGTTATCAACACTTGAAGATGCTTCTTCAGCACTTGTACCGAGATTGTCCATGTCTTGTGAGATTTCAGGTGCATTGTCTGTTAGGTTTATTCCTTCTTCAGCAGATTGTTTTAATTCATCGATTTTGTCCTTTAATTCTTCAGCACCACTAATGTCTGCTTTACTGACTAATTCAATTTCGATTTGTTTATCTGCCATTTTACATCACTTTTTTTTATATTGATAATAATGGTTTGTTTTCAATTTTCCAATTCCAAATTGTTTTATTTATTGCCATCATTGCTTGTTTTTGTAAAGGAGTCATTGTTGAAATGTCTCCATTATTGATTTGGTATCCTTGAAGACAAGCATGAGTTAAATAATTTAATTTACCATGGTCTAATTTGAAAACCCCATCATTTCTTTTGCCATTCTAATATTTTCTTTACTATCTATCTCAACACCACTGATATGTGCAATTTGTTTCACTAATTCTAATATTACTCCATTTGGTAATTGTTCAACTAGTTTTGGAGGGAATAATTCACCGTTGCGAGTATATAATGCTTTTTTAACTAATTCCACTTCATTAGTGGTTTTGCTTGTTGGTGCTCTGTTTAGTCTTGTTGCATTATTCCATTCTATATTAGATAATGGTCTGATTAATGCTCCTGCTTTAACAGTTTCCCCATCTTTTGGATAGGATATTATTATTGGGATTTTTGCATCTACACCATCAGTGATTAAACTTTCTAAATCAAAGATTTCTTCATCTTCTTTAGATAACATTTCCAGTTCTTCTTCACGTAATTTATTAACATTAGTCATAAGTAATCCACCATAAAAAAAATTAAAATAATAAAATAATCAACACTCCATTTAATTTAAACGAAGCAAGAAAATAAATATAAAAAAAAGACTCACCTAATATAGATTAAGTGAGTCAAATACACTAAGAAAATATTTAAATTTAATTAGCAGGAACAGGATCTTTCTCATCACATTGAGCATAAATAAATTT
>NZ_JAZQIJ010000008.1:0-3010 GCF_045541095.1 Methanobrevibacter sp. | reverse complement strand
CTTGGCAGTCTTTTTAACAGTGACTTTACTTGCAGTCAATACCTGTTTTACTGTAACTGTATTCTTATAGCTTTTGCCATTGAATATAGTTGTCATTGTGTACTTTTTAGGAACATCAGTTATCTTGATTTTTGCAATTCCATTTTCATCCGTTTTAACAGTTGAAGTTTTGCCGTTAATTACAAATATAACTGACTCTCCACTTAGTGCCACTTTACCATCACTGGAAACCACTTTTACAGTAAAATATGAACCTCCATCATAATCCACTTTAATGTTTTTGTTTTCTGTAATCATACATTCCTGTGAGTTCAATGTTACAGTGGCATTGTTTTGATATGTCTGATTGCCATAAACGGTTGTGATGAGGTAAGTGCCTGGAATCTCATTAATTTCCAATTTTGCAATACCATCATTGTCAGTTGTTGCATTGATTGTCTTTCCATTGACTGTAAACACAACAAATGCCCCTGCAATGGCATGACCATCCTCAGTTGCAACCCTCACGGTGAAGAAAGATTCATCGCCATAATTCACTGACATGTCTTTGTTGTCAATTATTCTGGAATCATCAGCCACAGTATAGACCTTCAGACAGGCAACTGCCTTCAATAAACTGTATAGATCATATGTACGATTTCCAGAGGTTATAAATGACAGATTTTCAGTGTAGTGAACCCTACACTCATTAGAAAGGGTGATTGGCACTGCATTTGATGTCATTTCTACATTGAATTTATCTCCCTTTTTAACAGGTATATATTCGTTTAATTTGATGGTATGGAAACCTGTAAATGGTGACAATCCTTCCTGTGTTAATTTCAACATCCCATTCACATATATTTTCACAGTATAATTTACATCACGGCTGTTGAAATATGTCCCAACACCTGCAATCAAATCATCATCTTCTGCCTCATAAAAATTGGAATATACAATAGTACCATTACCATTCGCAAACGTCAAATCCCATACATAATCATGCTCGTAATTTTTATTGTAAGGTACTGTATTGTCAAGTACTATTCCAACAGCCTGTTGCCATAATTCTGGAGGTACTGCAAATGATTCGTCATAATATGAAATGTAAAAGATGCCGTTGTCACCTTCTGCAGTCCCCCAACTGTTTTTAATTATCCATGCACCGTCACCAGGTGGAGTTTGAAGAAAATTGTCCTTTGAATAATTGTCATCCCATCCGATGAGTGTAACCACATGATTTGCATGATTCTTGTCAAATGTATACTGTGCGGAGGTATTGAGATTCAAATACCCTTCTGCATCAGTATGTGTTGCCCAATAACCTACTGCCAGTGCTCCATAGTTCAAGATTGCGGATTTGATTTTTGTAGCATTTGGAACCTCATCATTGAGAACAAATATTACATCCTGAACATGTATGACATCATTACCTGATGTAATATAAGGGGAAAGTTTTCCAACCTCATCATAAACATCATCTTCTTCAAAAGCAGGCCCATACCAGCCAACCAGATATGATGCAGCAATTTGTGATAATCCACCTTCATCAAGGAATGTGCAGCCGTAATCGAAATATCTCAACATGTTATGGAACAGATTGCCTTCAGATAAATCAAGTGCCACCCCATACTTCTTCAAAATTGCAGATTCCAATGCACCGACCAGTCCAAATGTCCAGCATGCACCTATCCTTCCCTGTTCCTTAACAGGTGTGGCCCATCCCCATTCTCTCAAATCGAATCTTGTTGGAATGCCTGTGACATTTATGCTATTGGTGGTCAATTCATATTTCAATGCAGGAGAATCGACACAGGCAGCATACTTACGTGTTTCATTTGTGATGATGCTTTCATTGTTAAAATCATTATTGTCCAAACTGCAGTTTCCAACATCATAATAGGTGAAAATTGCATTGGTATTGTTTGCAAATATTGAATTGACAATATTATAATGTGTATCGATGGCATATATTCCATTGCCTTTTCCAGCAGAGTTATTGAGGAATCTGGAATGACTTATCATCAAATTACTATTGTAATCGGAGTATACTGCACCCCCATAACCTTCATAATCATCAAAGACTTCAGCAACATTTGAATCGAAAGTGCAATTGTTGATTTCACACTTTGGTAGAAATGCTAGATAGGCCGCACCGCCGTCGTGAACCGCCCTGTTGTTTATGAAGGATGAATTGTTCAAAAGAAGGTTACCTTCCAGTTGAATATAAGCTCCACCAATCATTGAAGATGAATTTTCAAATAAAGTATCCTGAATGGTAACATTGTATGCATCATCAATGTAGTCCACATTGATTGCACCGGCATTTTTAAAGGATTTTGTGTTGAGGAATTCACATCCCTGAATATTGACATTTCCACTGGATTTCACGGCAATTGCCCCTGCAGTGATGTTGGCGGTCAAATTGACAAACCTTGAATTGATTACAGTTAAGTTCTTGAGGCTTTCAAGATATAATGCACATGCATAGACTGAAGAGAGGTTTACAAAATCAACATTGTACAGATTGATATCACAATTTTTAGTGTAAATCTGACCTCTCTTGTTTGGCAGGCTGGATGTAATGAATGAGTTGTAAAGATTCAACCTGGCATTTTCCAGATATATTGCTGAAGATGATTCAGCATAATTGTCAATGAATTTTGTATTGTTGCAGTTAACCGCACCACCGTAATTCGCTATTGCCCCGCCACAGTTTACTGTAACACTGGTGGGATGTCTCAGTGATCCTACAAGATCTATTGCACAGTTACTGATAAAAGTCACATTGTTCAATGTAATCTGTCCGGTTGAATATATCGCTCCACCTTTGGTGGAATTACCGTTGATGAAAACAAGATTGTTTATTGTCACATTGTTTCCTGTTATATTGAATATTCCGGATTGTCTGTTTCCATCGAGAATATGATTGTTCCCGTTTATTGTGAAATTGCTTTTCTCAATTATGACTGGACCATCATCACTTTGGTTGTTGAATCGGTAGTCATATTCTACTTCAAATGTATTTTCT
>NZ_JAZQIJ010000007.1:0-18925 GCF_045541095.1 Methanobrevibacter sp. | reverse complement strand
TAAGATAAATTTAATAGAGTTTGATAAAAATTTAATTTGGAGTATTAAATTGGAATAATCTTATAATTCATGTCAGAATATTTGTCCAAAATATTTTGTGTTGGATGGCATTTTAATTGTTTTTCCATCGGATTATGGGTTATTTTTAAATTTATTATTCAAGAATTATTATTTTTTAAATTTAAAATAAAATAAAAAGTTTAATTGCTGGTTAATAGTTTTTTGCTAATTAATGGTTTATCATCGTCCTCAAAAAGGTGATTAAATGTTTAAAAATTGTCAAAAGATGACTATTAGCAAATGCTTTTTAATTTCACTCGCATGCATAGTTTTAATCTTTACGTCCTTTGGAATTGCAATGGATGGAGCATATGCAGTTGATTTAAATCAAAGTGCCGGTGAAATTGAAAGTGAATTAAATGTTGAAGATAAGCTGGGAAATTCTCAAGAAGAAATATTGAATTCAAAAATTGAAAGTGAATATGAATTAAATGCTGCACAGGATAACGAAATTTTGGGCAGTACAATAAGTTTATTAAGTGGAGGAACATTTTCAGATATTAAAAAAGCGGTAAATAATGCAAAAAATGGAGATACAATAAAATTAAAAGGAACTTTCGTTGCTGAAAAAGCATATGATCAAATTAATATTGATAAAAAATTAACTATAATGTCAGATTCCTCAGCAACGTTGAATGCAAAAGGTTTGACGTATATTTTGAATATTAAAACCAATGCTGCGGGATCAACCCTTAAAAATCTGAAGTTTATCAATGGAAAGAGGGAAAGCAATGCCGGTGCAGTATATATTAATGCCACAGGTATTACGGTTTCAAATTGTTTATTTAAGAATAATAATGCCTATCAGTGCGGTGCGATTTATTCTGCATATGATAATCATAGCGCCAGAAATTTATTAATACAAAACTGTGAGTTCATAAGCAATCATGCAGCAAGAGCTGCAGGTGCAATTGGTGTTTATGGACATAATACGAGAGTAATCAACTGTACTTTTGATTCAAACGGTGTATCTAACAATATTCCAAACTTAAATCCTTATGGTGGGGCAATCCAAATTGGAATGGATGACAATACTAAAGGTTATGTTTATGACTGTAAATTCTTTAATAACTATGTTCAACCTAAAGGAACCGATTCCCATGGAGGTGCAGGTTGTGTTCGTAATGGTATTGAATACAAAAATTGCCTATTTGTAAATAATTCCGCAGCACAGGGTGGAGCCCTAACTTACCATGCATCTGGTCTGATAGAAAACTGTACATTCATCAACAATTCCGCCAAATATTTTGGTGGGGCTCTATCAACAGGATATGTAGATATGGATATGGATTTATTTATTCAAAATTGTAATTTTGAAGGCAATGAAGCACCAATCGGTGGCGCAGCACAATTAATTGGAAAAAATATTGCTCTTGAGGATTGTGATTTTAATTCCAATCATGCTTCACAAACTGGGGGTGCTATAAATATCGAGGCAAACACTGTAAGCATCGATAAGTCAACATTTAATGATAATGTTGCGAATATTGATGGTGGAGGCATATTTGTAAACGGAAAAAATATTACCATTTCAGGTTCTTCATTTGTTTCAAATGATGCGATACCTGACGTTGAAAAATTAGACGACGGTTTGGGTGGTGCAATTTACATTAACAGTACTCGAGCAAGCATCAATAACAATGAATTCTACTATAACACAGCTAGAAATGGCAGTGCAATATATTATGATAAAACTGGAAGTGAATTGAAATTAACAGACAATACGTTATATCAAAATCAGGCTTGGGTTTATGCTTTGCCGATTTACGCTCATGATATCTATTATGGGGAAACTGAAAAGATCGGTTCCATAATTCACGGCGGAAACAATATTGCAAAATATGGGAATTTGTCTGTATCAAATGCAATATATAATGCTGCAGATAATCAATATCTTGAAATAGATGGTGAAACACCTGTTTTGGGAGCTACAACAAACGGCCATTTATATCAGGATGATCGTGAGTACGGTATGGACATATTGATGACCGTAACATATGAAGACGGCAGTGTAGTTTACAACAAAACATTGAAATCTGACGTTTTCGGAGAAGTAAATGATGATTTGAATAATTTAAAAGCAGGAAAGTATTTTGTTACTGCTAAACATTTTGAAGATACTTACTATAAAGCAATAACAAACACAACAACTTTCAAAGTTACTTCACAGGCAGACAATAAAATCAAAAAGACTGCCAGTTCAGATGAGATTAATTTCAAGGATGTGGTTGTTTGGACATTGAATGTAACAAATGCAGGTCCAAGCAATGCTACAGGAATTGTAATAAGAGATGTTTTGCCTGAAGGATTAATTTATATTTCAGATAACAGCAATGGGGATTATGACCCTAAAACCGGTACTTTGACTATTGATTTTCTTCAGGTCGGTGAAATATACATTTTAACCATTCAGACAAGAGTGAACAATACTGGAAATATTGTTAATGATGCAAATGTGACTGCTAATGAATATGATTATAATTTAACCAATAATCATGACGATGCAGGTATAAATGTTCAGTCAGCTAGCGATTTGGCCGTAGTAAAATCAGTAAATGTTTCAAATGTCAACATGGGCGATTTGGTAAGATGGACAATAACCGTAACCAATAACGGTCCGGATGTTGCTACAGGAGTAATTTGCAATGACTTGCTTCCGGAATCCTTAATCTGGCAAAGTGATGACAGCGCAAATAAATATGACCACAATACCGGTGTTTGGAATATTGGAACTATAAACAAAGGCGTAAGCGTAAAATTAAACATCATATCTAAAGTAAACGCCACTGGTGAAATTAAAAACGAAGTGACAGTTTCCGGCCAACAATATGATTACGATAAATCCAACAATTATGACAGTGAAATCATCAAGGTTAAACCGGCCAGCGATTTGGGTATTGTTAAATTGGTTGGCAGCAGTTCTGTTGATTTTGGCGATGTCGTTAAATGGACTTTGGTTGTTTCTAATTATGGTCCTGATGCTGCTAGTGGTGTTGTGGTTCGTGATGTGTTGCCGAAAGGTTTTGTTTATCTGAACTCTTCCATGCCGTTTGCCGATGGCGTAATCAGTATTGGTGATGTTGCAGTTGGAGGCAGCGTCAGCATTGATGTTTATACAAGGGCTGGCGTGACCGGCAGTTTCGTTAATGTTGCCAGTGTTGAAGGAAATGAATATGATCATAATTTGGTAAATAATACTGCAAATGCATCAATTTTTGTCAAACCTGCAGCGGATTTGTCCGTTGAAAAGTCAGTCAATGAATCAAATCCAAATTACCATGATTTGATTACATGGACGGTTAGCGTTACTAACAATGGTCCTGATACTGCAACAGGTGTTGTGGTTAGTGATATTCTGCCTAAATCATTGATTTTTATCAGTTCTGACGGAAATTATGATGAACATGCAGGAAAATGGAATATCTGGTCATTAAATAAAGGACTTAGCGTTAAATTAAACATTGTATGCAGAGTTAATTCAACAGGCATGATTGAAAATGTCGTTTCAGTTACAGGAAATGAGTTTGATTTAAACAAATCAAATAACGTTGATAATGAAATTATTAGTGTAGGTCCTGCTTCAGACTTGGCTGTTGAGAAGTTTGTCGATAGATCCACTGTTAACTTCACCGATGTTGTTAAATGGACTTTGGTTGTTTCTAATTATGGTCCTGATGCTGCTAGTGGTGTTGTGGTTCGTGATGTGTTGCCGAAAGGTTTTGTTTATTTGAATTCCACTAAACCGTTCGTCAATGGAGCAATTGAGCTGGGCAATTTGGCTGCTGGGAAAACTATGAGTGTTGACATATTCACCAGGGCTGAGGTTACAGGCACTTTTGTCAACGTCGTCAGTGTTGAAGGCAATGAATATGATCCTAATTTGGTAAATAATAATGCAAATGCATCAGTTTTAGTAAATCCTGCTAGTGATTTAAGCGTAACCAAATTTGTAAACAATTCCAATCCTGATTATAATGATAAAATCAAATGGACAGTTACTGTAACCAACAATGGTCCTGATACTGCAACTGGAGTTGTTGTGCAAGAATCACTTCCTGAATCATTGGTTTGGATAGATGATAACGGATATGGAAAATATAATCACGTTTCAGGCGTATGGGATGTTGGAAACTTGAAAAATGGTGAATCTAAAAGTCTGATAGTCACTACATTGGTTAATGCTACTGGTTCATTTACCAACTTTGTCTCAGTTTCAGGCAATGAATTTGACAATAACAAATCCAACAATAAAGACAATAAATCAGTCAATGTTGCTAATGCATCTGACCTGTCTGTAATCAAATTTGCCAATGCAACTTATGTTGATTACCATCAGTTTGTCAAATGGACTGTAATTGCACATAATGCAGGTCCTAACAAGGCAAATGGTGTTACAGTTGAGGATATATTGCCTGAAGGATTAAGACTTATCAACTATACTGCAACCAAAGGATTCTATGATGAAGGCATATGGAATGTATGCTGCATAGAAGTCGGCGATTCACAAACCTTGGAATTAATATGTGAAGTAACCAGAACAGGACACATTGTAAATTTCGCAAGAATCGAAGGTTTGGAATATGATCCGGATAAATCCAACAATAATGCAAACTCATCAGTTGAAGTCCCATTGTCAAGTGATCTGGTAGTTGTAAAGACCGTAGACAACAAATATCCGAACTTTGGAGATATCATCGAGTGGAGTATAACACTAACCAATAACGGTCCGGATGATGCTGAGGATATAACAGTTTTCGATATCTTGAATGATGGTTTGGAACTGATCAGTTATAATGCCACTTCCGGAGTATATGCTGACGGAAATTGGAATGTTGGATATCTGAAAAACGGATTCAGTGAAACATTGCTTTTACGTTGTCTGGTAAATACTTTGGATGATGTAATTAATGTGGTTGAAGTTATCCCACCTCAATATGACTGGAATAAATCCAATAACAGAGATAGTGAAGAAATTACACCTGTCCCTATTGCAGACCTGTCAGTAATTAAATTTGTTGATGAAGAAACTGCAAATTATTTGGATTTGGTTAAATGGACTTTAATTGTCACTAATTATGGTCCTAATGATGCTACAGGTGTTGCTGTCAGTGATGTTATTCCTAAAGGATTGACAATAGTTGAAACTATTGGTGAGGGCATATATGAAAACTCAATATGGGATATTGGTGATTTGGCCAATGGTGAAAGCAGACAGCTGGATATTGTATGTAAGATTCAAGCTACTGGAGATTTTACAAATTATGCTAGTGTTATGGCCGACCAGGAGGATCCTGATTTGGAAAATAATGATGATGAATGCAGTCTTTATGTAGCACCAGCTAGCGATATCTCAATTACCAAAACAGTTTCCAAACTCAAATACTCCGTTGGAGATTTGGTGAAATACTCCGTCAGACTCACAAATAAAGGTCCTGACATGGCCGAAAACGTTGAGGTCAGGGAAATCATGGACAATTCCTTGAAGTTAAAGTCTTTCCATGCTAGTGCAGGTGATTTTAATAAAATTAATGATGTTTGGTCATTGGATGAGTTGGATGTTGGCGAAACCGCTTTGTTAAAAATCCAGGCAATAGCTACAAAAGAGGGATCAGCTGAAAACAGTGTTTCTGCAACCAGTGACAATTACGACCCTGATTTAAGCAATAATGATGATGAAGTGTCCATCAAAGTCATTAAAAAAGGCAATCCAATAACTCCTAATGTACATAATACAATTAAAAAATACTCCAAAGTCAGTTCAAAAGCATTATCTGAAAATATTTTGATGAAAAACAAATCTGGTAATCCTTTAATGGTTTTGGTGGTTTTATTTGTATTTTCATTTGGGGCATTTTGCGGTCGCAATATCTTTAAGGAATGATAATTTAAAGTAGCTTTCAAGCTACTTCTTTTTATTTTTTTAAAACGATTTTTTCAAATTTTGTAACTATCAAAATTATTAATTTCATGGTCGATTATTTTGATAGTTGTTGGTATAACTTATCGAATAATGCTTTATTTTTTCAATTTAAACAAAACCTTTAAATAAAAGTTCGGATAAATGTATTGTTAGATATTGATGAAATAATATTTTTTTTAAAATTTTATCTATTGAGTCAATATTTTTAATTAATTAAACGAGGTGTAATTATGGCTGAAGAAGAAAATTTTGAAGAAATTTCCGAATTTGTCGACGAAGAAGAAAAATTACCTTTTGCTAAAGCGGAAGTTGTACGTTTAATGAAAGAAAATCTTGATGATGACAAAATGATCAGGGAAAGAGTAAAAGTTGAAATGAACAAATTTTTAGGAGAAGTCTTAAAAAATGTTTGTAAACAATTAAATGATTACCCTTACACTACAATAGAATACGAAATGCTTAAAGAGTCTACTTATCCTTACACTAACATTGAAAGAATCAATCAAGAAAAAGAAAGAATTTTATTACATTTAGAAGCTATTAAAGCAGATTGTAATGCATTAGCTATGGATGTTCAAAAAACTTTAAAATTAAAAGATGTTGTGGAAGAAGATACTTTCAGCTTTTCAGCATCTGCTAATGAAGAAGAGGAAGAAGAATAATTCTTCCTTAATTATCTTCAATATGACTAAAACCTGTTTTTAAATTTTTTAGTTCCTCTTCAGGAATTTCTAAAATTTCAGCGCTGTCGCTGACGATATTACTTTGACCGAATGGATCTTGGATAATTAAAGTTGCAGTTCCGTTTCCTTCTTTCAGGTCTTGAATTTGTTTTAATATATTTTTCCCATTATTTTGAGATTCCTCATCATCAAATAAATTCAATGCTTTTTTAACTGCATCTTCAAAACGGTTAAGAATACCCTCTACATTTGTCACATAACCTTCTGATTTTGGTCCGGGTTCTACTTTAATTCCCACTTCCGGAATTGACACTGTTGCAGATTGTGATCTGACCACCCTGACTGTTAATGTATTTTTATTGATTTCCAAAACATATTTTGCAGGGTCTCTCTGTTCTAATGCAATTATGTCGCTGTGCTTGAATCCGCATACCGGGCATTGGATGCTGGTTTCCAAAACTTGCCCGAAATGAGGGATATTAAGTTCTTTCATTATGGATTTGGCTTTTCCTTCAACAGAACATGCCGGACATTTGATAATCATTTCATTTAAAGATTCTTCATTCATTTAATACATATCCTTTTTCAGTTAATTCTTTTAAAATTTTATCGAGTTTTTCCTGGCTTGAAGCGCATATGGTGGTTTTCCTATACTCTGACAATTTGTATAATTCTTCCAGGTATTTCTTTTTGCTTTCATCTTCGGAAATATTTTTAATAAATTTGTCAGCCGCCTGTGAATCTGAAACATTAATGTTTCGACTCAATGGCTCTTTAAATCCTTTAATGTTATAAATTACTTTTTCAAGGCTTCCGTTATTTTTATTTATAATTATGTCTATAACGTCTGGCAGTTCATCTATCGAATTGATTAGATTCACGGTTGTGCATGTTTGGTTGATGATTGATAAAATTTTGTCAAGGGTTTTATCAATGGATTCTGCTTTAATTACATTAACGTTATTGGATTGGGCTTGAGTTAAGAGATGGTCATGAATAATTCGATTTTCTTTAAAGAAATCAAGTTGTTTTCCACCTCTGTGAATTTGAATTGCTCTTTTAACGAATCTTTCCTTGTGTGATTCTTCATCGGAGCTCAATACGAAAAAGTAAATGTTGGCAAATTCTTTAAACTGGTCTATATTTATTAATCCAGGAACTAAATGAACTCCTTCAATGACAATATCATCATAATCGGTAATTGCACGCTGAATAACTTTTTCAATTGCAGGAATGACAGCTGATGCATGTTCGTCAAATCCTGCTGAAATCAATTCATCATAGTTTTCATATCTATTTTTATTTCTCAAATGCTTATACGCATCATATGATGAACTATGGAGTGCAGGAGCGTATTCTTTTCCAATAATTCCTCTAACAACCGCTCTTAAGAAGTCACTTTCTATTAAATGTTTGATGTTTAATGTTTTTGCCAGTTCTGCAGCAATTGTTGATTTTCCAATTCCTGATGCGCTTCCAATAAGTATAACATAAGGTTTTCTCATGTTAGGTCACCTTTAAAAATTTTTTTATATAGGTATATTTATTAGTCATTTAACTTAAAACATTATACTTTATTAATGTGAAAAATTATAATTAATAATATATCATTTTTTGAAATATTTCTTTTGAAAAATTATTAAATTTACATGATTAGTTATAAGTTATAAATTATAGGTAGGGGTGAAGTTTTTGGATTCAGTTAAATCAGTAAAAGAAATTCAAGATTTAAATCCATTCATCGTTGTTGGATGTGGTGGTGGAGGTGAAAAGTTCTCCAATCTTGAAGGTGTTGAAGCAGTAGGGTTCATTGACGATAATGAGAAAAAGCAAGGTAAGGAATTTTGCAATCATGTCGTTTCAGGTAGTCTGGAGGAATGTTTGAAAGGTGCTCCTGAGGCAAAGTCACTCGTTATAATGTTGCCTATTGGTGCCGAAGGTGCTGCATTGAAATATGCGGTTCAGGCTATTGATGCTGGTTTGAATGTCATAACTTCTTTTAGGTCTTTATCAATTGAAGATAATTTGTCATTGAAGAAATTTGCTGATTCAAAAAATCTCACTATTAAGCAAATCGGTCCAAGATTGGATGTTGTCAAAAAAATTGCAGGAATCGCCCCTGAAAAATCATGTGAAATCCTACCAAAAATATCTTACATGCCAAAAGCTCCTGTAATTTTTGTTGGAGGAACCTCACAGGAGTGCGGAAAAAGAACAACCACAAAAATGTTAGGTTTAGCTTGCAGTGAAAGAGGTTTAACTCCTGCTATAATATCCACTGATGAGATGGGTATTGAAGAACCTACTGATTTTAATTTCAGAGCTGGAAGTTTATCTGCAATGGATGTTCCGGCAGCGGTATTGTCCGCAATTAAATATGTTGAAGAAACTAAACATCCTGATTTTATTTTTATTGAAGGCCAATCCAGCCTGACAGAAGATGGAAATCCTCATCCAAGGGGATTGTCAGCTGCGATTTTAATCGGCGCTGCTCCTGATGCTGTTATTGTTGGCCATAGGCCAAATCACCCATACAGAGAACCTCGCGGTATTGCAGAGGAAATTAAAGCTATTGAAGCTGTTGAACCTACAAAAGTTGTTGGTTTATCTGTCAACCTTAAAAATGCTGATTCAGATACTACTATTGAATCATTTGAATCTGAATTTGGTTTGCCTGCAGAGGACGTCTATAATAATGGGGCTTCAAAATTATTAGATGCTATTATAGAATTTTTAGAGGAGTAATTAAAATGAGTTTTATGGATGACCTTAAAAGAAGCATGGGATTTGAAGAACCTAAATCAAATAGTATGAAAAAGCAGCAAAATAATGAAAGCGCTCTTTCCAATTTGTCTGACTTATTCAACGGTTTAACAAATTCTTCTTCTAAAAACAACAATCAACAACAACCACGTCAACAATATAGGCCTAGACCTCAGCAAACACCGAATACCAATCCTAATCCTAGTCCTCGTCCTAGTCCTAGTCCAGCACCGGTTTATGATGATTACGATGATGATTATGTAATAATTCCTGAACAATCTTTATATGAAATTGTTTTAATCAGGCCAAAAACTATTGATGATATTAATTATGTCGTTGATCAGGTAATTGAAGAAAACAATCCGGTTATTTTGGATTTATCTTTTTTAGAAAGGGAAAGTGCAACTAATTTTAAAATTGCAGGTCAAAAAATTAAACAGATGAAAGAAAGATATGGTGCTCAGGCATTATTGCTTGCAAGAACTGATGACAAAGATTTAATTATTGTCTCACCTAAAAAAGTTAAAGTCTTAAACAAGGGATAAGTAGATTAATTTCTACTTTTCATATTATTTTTTAAAAACATTATATATTTCAATAGCACATACGCCACTATCAGAATAGCTATTGCCATTTCTATTTTTAATATACCATTTACTAAGTTGTTAAACCCTAATTGTGCAAGAATTCCTTTTGTTGCCAGTGCGCTGATTACAAACGGGAAAGTAAATGCAGAAAAACTTGGGTAGAAATCTAATCTAATGTATTGGATTAATTTAACGAATGCAAACAAATAAAATGCACATGCCAGACAATATAACGCCATCAGAAATTCATTTGACATGTTTTGAGAAGTATTGATATAACCTACAATCAGTATGCTGAATATTGCGGTAAATATGCAGATCAATGGCTTGTTCATATCTGGGATGCCGGGATATTTCAGATATCTGTAGATTATAACCGGAAGAGTTATTATCATGGATATGAATCCTATAATGAAAAATATGAATCCCATTTCAGTCTGTCCATGAATTCCTGATGTTATTGCCGCCATTGTAATTCCAACATAGACTATCCAGATGCTTGGGTAGATGTTTGAAATATTAAAATTATGGATGATAAAATGGTAGGTAAAGTAAATCATTAACAGAATATGCATGGCAATTCCCAAAATCCACACGCCATATGCAAAACTTGCATGAAATCCTATGAGGTATGTAGATAAAAGCATGATGCTCATGGAAAAAGTACCGAAACTGCTTAAGATTACAGGATTTTTCAAGTCTTCTTTCACTTTTTGTGAATGCAAAATGATTTTTAAAACAATCAGGATTATAAATATTGCTCCTAATGTTCCAAACAGATATCTAAAGTGGGGGTGGATGTCCTGTGTGAGATTGCCCAAGGACAATAGTGCTAGAATCAATCCGGAAACAGGCAGGGGAATATTTTTAATTAAACTCATAATATCTTCTTTAAAGTTGGATAGGAGTTATCCTCCATATCCGTAGGTTATCACATAACCGTTTTCATCAACAAGACGGAAGTAATTGTCGTCATAGTGGATTTTCACGGTTCCATCAGGCATTTTTTCACGTGAAACCTCATGTTCCCTAGGATTCCAGCCGTCGCTTGTTACTTCGCTTTCATGGTATGGTGTATATCCTTTGTAATTAATGTCATTTGTAGGACGATTGTCATCTATTGGATTGGAACTGCTGCTGCTTGATGCAGTAACTTCATTGCTGTATTTGAATTGTTTGGTTGCATTTGCAGATTTGTAGTGGTTATTTCCACTGAAACTGCATTCGATTTTATATTTGCCGTCATCCAGGTCAGTTAGGGTCAGCACGGATTTTCCCTTGCTGTTTGTTGAGAGATTATATTCTTCAATGTTGTTTCCTTTAATCAGTTTTACGCTTATTGTTGCATTGGCTATTGGGGTTTTATTCAGGTCTGTCAATTTAAAAGTGACATCATCACCGTTTTTCATAGTTTTTTCACAGTTTATAGTAATCTTGCAATCTTCGCTTCCAAAACCGTGCGCCATAAAAGTAATCAGCCCTGCTGCAAGGATTGCAATGATTATCACTAAAAGTGCGATTATAATTTTTTGATTTTTATCCATTGTATCATATCCAAAATATTCTTAATTTCTTGCCATATTTTTTTTAAGTAATTTTTCAAGTCATATGTTAAAGAATTCCTTAGCATTTTTGTAGGAGATTTTTTCAATGTTTTCCTTACCATATCCTAATTTTGTCAATTCCCTGATTGTTTTGGGAACGGATAACGGGTCGGAAGGTTTGTTGCTCATGTCACTATTCAATAAGAACTTGTCAAATCCATATTCATCTAAAATGCCAATAGCCTCTTCTTTGGTCATTTTTTGAGGCTGTACTGTAAGGCCCAACATGCAATCTGTGTTGATTGCATCTTTAACAACATTCGGATTGATATGGTCTATTACTGCCTGTTTTTCATCTAAATGCTGAGGTAAAATATCTAAAATTTCAGCTAAAACCTCTTTTTTATTCTTTCTTGGAGTGTGGATGATTACTTTTGAGTTTGTCTCGTCTGCAATGTCTAATTGCTTTTTAAAGGTAGCTATTTCAATATCAGTCAAATCTTCAAGGCCTATTTCTCCAATGGCTACGATTTGTTTGTTTTCAATCCATTTGTATAAGTTTTCATATATTATTTTCGGGTTTTCCACAGGATTTGTTGGATGTATTCCCAAGGCCACTTTCAAATCAAGCCCGTATTCCCGTGCCCTTTTGGTATCGTATTCCAAAATCCTGTTTAGATGATTTAAAAGGATCAGCTCATTTTCTATTTTATATGGGTAGTAACTGCAGGTTATGGCAATGTCAATTCCGGCAGTGTACATTTTTTCAAAATCTTCGCTACTTCTTGAATCAGCATGCATATGTGTATCAATCATTGTTTCGCCCAGTTCAAATTTAGTCAATTTCATTTTTGTGTGTTTGATTTAAAAAAACTATCTAAAACCTTTTTTATTTTTAAGTCTTTTGGAAGTGTTGGTTGATGCAGTTGTTCACTTTGGTAGGTTTTATATTTTTAGTAATAAAAATATCTATATAAGTAATACTACATAGGTGGTAAATTTGATTAAAAGTAAAGAGCATATAAAAAATTTCGATACAATCTTTGAAGATGTAAAATTCACAGCAAACTCGTTAGTTAGACTGAAAGTGTTGGCGGCCCTGTTTGACAAACCTCAAAACATTAAGACAATAAGTGACAAGACAGGAATCGGTTACAGTTCTGTTTCAAGTACAATCCATGATCTGGAACTTAAGAATTGGGTTTATAGGGAGCGCAACAAATACTACTTAACAACATCAACACGAGTTCGCATAGAAAATGTTTTGGAACTGGACCAGACTCTGGTGATTATAAACGAATTCTTTAACATATTGGATGGCCATCTTGTGGACATGATTCCTAATGAATCCGTATTGGAGCTGTATCTTCTTGGAAAGGCATATCTTATGGAATCTCAAGGTGTTGACGTATATAGAATCTACAAGTTCATTGAAAATTCTCTCTCGGATAGTGAATCTGTAAAATGTATCATGCCGATTTATTACGATCCGTTTTTTGAAGTGTTAAATAATCTTATTTCAGAAAATAAGGATGTTGAGATTTATGTTCCGCAAAATCTATTGGCAATTTTTGAGGAAAAATCAGGAATCAAAACTTTAAAACCGTTTGATGAGATAGACTCGTTTCTTTTAATTATTACAGATAAATCAATGATTTTAGGGTTTTTTATGGATAATGGTTTTTTCGATCAAAACAGGGTTTTAACATCTAAAAATAAGGATTCTTTAATCTGGGCCAATAACCTGTTTGAAAATTTTAAAAAGGGTTTATAAATGAGTTTTCACTCATTTATAATATTTTTCTATGTATTCTTCCAAATCGGAAATAGGTATCCTTTCCTGAGCTTCAGTGTCTCTGTCCCTAACTGTGACCTGATTGTCATCAAGAGAATCAAAATCAACTGTAACTGCAAGAGGTATTCCTATCTCGTCAGCTCTGGCATATCTTTTACCTATAGTTCCAGTTGCATCGTATTCAACTCTAAAACCTGCCATTCTTATCTTTTCAGTTAATTCTTGAGCGATTTCACGAGGTCCTTCTTTGTTAACAAGTGGGAAAATACCGACTTGTACTGGAGCTACTGATTTGTCAAATTTAAAGTAATCTTTACCTTCTGTTTCTGTAAAAGAATGCAGAAGCACGGAATATGTAATACGGTCAATACCGAATGAAGGTTCAATTACGTGAGGTACAATCTTTTCACCTGTGATGTCCTCTTCCACTTCCTCAAATATGAGCAGGTCTTCGGTTACTTCGTATTTCTTATCCAGTTGAATGGTGTATTTACCTTCACTTTCCAATGCTTGTTTTATTTCATTCACGTCAGCCTGTTCGATGGCCTGTTTAACTTTAGGAGAATCTCCTTTAAATATTGGTCCGAATTTAGATAAATTAGGTTTTACAACTGTTTTTTGCACTTTTTTCGGTTCGTCATATTCTACAAACACGTTCAGCTCTTCGTTACTGAATTTGGAATGTGATGATAAGTCGTAATCTCCTCTGTCAGCTATTCCTATAATTTCAACCCAGCCGTATTTGTCGGTTTTAACCTCAACGTCCCAACAGTCAAGTGCATAGTGGGCCATTTCTCCTTTCAGGTGTTGTCTGAATCGCAATACGTCTTCAGGAATTCCAATTTCAGTTAAAAACTTACGTGCCAAATATAATTGGTAAATCAACATTTCATTGGCAACAATTCCTTTGTCAAGTGCTTCACGAGCAGTAATTTCAATAGGTTCCAAATCTTTTTCCTGTACTTCCTGTGAGTTTAAACGTAATACCACATCTTCAATTTGGGAAAATTTAGGATGAGTTTTGTCTTTTGGATTTAAAAAGATTTCAGCTTCTGCCTGTGTAAATTCCCTGAGTCTGATAACTCCTTGTCTTGGTGAAATTTCGTTTCTGTAAGCTTTTCCAAGTTGAACTGCACCAAATGGTAATTTTCCTCTGAAAAACCTTTCCAGACGTTTAAATAAAATGAAAATTCCTTGTGCTGTTTCAGGTCTCATGTAACCTACTTTATCACCTTTAGCTCCGATTTCGGTTTTAAACATTAGGTTATAATTCCAGATATTGGATAATTTTCCTCCACATTCCGGACAAACAATATTGTTGTCAATTACAATTTGGTCAAGCTCTTCATTCTCGAGGCTTTCAACATCTTCTCCGATGACTTCTTCGATAATGTGGTCTGCTCTGAATACTTCTCCGCATTCTTCACATTTACACATCGGATCTGTAAAGTTATCGACGTGTCCTGATGCCTTTAGAACTTCCTTAGGCATTACTGTCGGACCTTCGATTTCATAGAATCCTTCTCCTGATACGTATTGCTTTCTCCATTTCTGCATGATGTTGTTTTTTAAACTTGCTCCAAGAGGTCCGTAATCTGTAAAACCGGATACTCCTGAGTAAATTTCAAAGGATGGCCATAAAAATCCTCTTTTCGCACTTATATTTGTCATTTTGTCATGATTCATAAACGTCATCTCCATTATTTTTTCAATTCATAATCCAATTTAACTCTACTGCTTTCAGGGCGTGTCTGACCCATATATTTACTATTTCTTTTTGGATGGCCGTATGGAACTTCTGAAGGAGTTGTCATAGTTTCAAATACGATTTGACATACTCTTTGGCCAGGATAGAGTGCCACTGGCATTGCACCTATGTTGGAAATTTCCAATGTGATTTTGCCTTCAAAACCTGGGTCAATAAAACCTGCGGTAACGTGCATGGTAACGCCTAATCTTCCCATACTTGAACGGCCTTCAACTCTTGCAACCAGGTCATCAGGTATTTTAACATACTCCAATGTTGTCGCCAGGGCAAATTCATTAGGGTGGATTATAAACGCTTCACCTTTTTCAACGGTGGTTGATTCCATATAGGATGCTACATCTTCTTCATCTTTAGGGTCGATATATGGTTTTCTGACCACTTTAAATACTTTAAACTCGTCCCCAAGTCTCATGTCAACAGAAGATGGTTGGATTTGTTTTTCATCTATAATAGGTTCGATACCTATTTTACCATCTTCCAAATATTCTCTTATGGTTTTATCACTTAAAATCGCCATTTTTTCACGCAGTAAGTTTATAATTCTTTAATTTCAATTAAATCGTCTAATCTATTGACAACATTATCAATAGTTTTTTTAGTGTAGTCGATTGTAATCGCATCAAATTTACAGGTATTTACACACAATCCACAACCTTTACAGTTATCATGGTCAATGGATATTTTATTATTTTTTAGACTGATAGCATCAAACATGCATATTTCATTTAAACACTTTTTACACATTCTGCAGTTGTCTTCCTGAAGTTTAACAGTCACGCCATCAAGTCTTTCTAATTTTTCGCTTATTTCATTATCTAAATTAGGATATACTTTCCACAAACAACAGCATGGGCAGCAGTGGCATATTGTTAAAAGACCTTTTCTGGGCTTCACGTTCATCCAGACGGAGTCAATTTTATTCCTTCCAATAATATGGCTTAAACCGGCGGCATCTGCCCTGTCAACTTGAGCCAGTGCTTCTTCCACGGTTGCCTTTTTACCGATGTGTTCTGGAATTTTTCGGGATGTCGGACCTAAAAATATGCATCCGATGTCATGAGGATAATCTTGGCAGTTATTGGATGATCTGCACAGGCAGGAATTCATGATAACGATATCATCGCAGCGTTTTATAACGTCTTTAATTATCTGTGTAGGCAGGAATTCTGAACCTTCAGATTCTATTTTTTTATTGATATTTATTGTATTCGGTATTATGATGATTTCATCATCTTCAAAAAGCATCTTGTCAATTAGTTTTCTGTATGCTTTTGATTTTTTGGTTATCTCAGCAATCCAAAATCTCCAATTGAATATGTACTGCAATACGAATATGCTGATATCTGCAAATCTAGGACGTCTCATTTTTCACCAATTTTATTTTTTAGTCTGCGCAATATACCTTTAAAGGTATGTGCCTCTCTGCTTGTAATAAATGCTCTTGAAATAATGTTGTTAAATGTTTTCAGTCCGTTTCTTTTTTTATGATCCGGAATCTCCAAACTATCTATCAAATCGCTCATGTCCTTTAACAGGTAGTCCTTTTCCAAATCGGTACTTTCATTTAAGCCTTCAACTCCAAATTCATGCTTATTTTTAAATAATTCATAAAATATTATCGCTGCAGCATGGGAGATGTTCATTATAGGATAAGTGGGATCGGTTGGAATGGAAACACAGATATCGCTTTCTTCAATTTCCTTATTTGTAAGACCGTTTCCTTCCCTTCCAAATAGAATTGCAATCTTGTTTGATACATTCATAGATTTTCCAAGTTCTTCAGGTTTTAAAGGAATTCTTGATAAGTTATAGCTTCCTCCAGCCATTCCTGTTGACGCAACTTTAAAGTCAATCCTTTGGGATTGGTAAAATTCATCTAAAGTGGGGAAAATTTTCGCATTTTTGACGATGTACTTTCCATGTGTGGCCTGATAGTATGCGTCGTTTGTCAGTGTTGGAGGATTAATCAGTACCAGGTTTTTCAGTCCGAAGTTAGCCATTGTTCTTGCAAGAAAACCGATATTTCCGGGGGTCTCGCATTCAACAAAAACGATATAAATATTTTCTTTGAAAAGACTAACTTCCTCATCCTCTTGCTCTTTTACTATTTTTGATCTAACAGTGCCTCTTGATTGGGCTTTATGTTTTGATTTTTTTGTTGAAGTTGACTGTTTTTCAGAGGTGCTTTCCTCTTTTGGTTCTTCTGAAGTCATTGTAGTTGTTTCAACAACTTTCTGTTCACTTACAGCAGTATCTCCTATTTTAATCAACTCCAATAAATTTATTCATAAGCTTTATCTATCAGTTCAAGGATATGCATTGACTTTATATCTTCACAGCCAATCGCATCCAAACCGTCCTGAAGGTTTAATTTGCAGAACGGACAAATTGTAATGACGGCATCAGCATCAGTATCTTTAATCATTTGTGCTTTTGATTTGGATAAATCCATCGCTATTTCCGGTTTTCCGGATTTGATTCCTCCTCCTGCTCCGCAGCATTGGCAAGGATATTTCATTTCTTCAAATTCAACGCCAGGAATCATTTCTATAAGTTCTCTTGGCTGGTCTTTTATGCCCTGGCCTCTTCCCAGATGGCATGGGTCATGGTATGTTACTTTCATGTCAACTTCATTTAATTTGGTTTCGTCAAGTTTGTCGACCAGAAACTCGCTGATGTCCATAACGTTCAGTTCGGAACCGAATTCAGGGTGGTTGTTTTTTAATGTAGACCCGCAGCCGGAACAGATTGTAATTACAGTATCATAATCCTTAAAGACTTCCTTATTTATGTCTACAAGGTCCTGAACGATATCTGTCTGTCCGGTTCTTAAAAGTGGTGAACCGCAGCAAACCTGGCCTTCCGGAACATCAATGTCGATTCCGTTTTCTTTAAGGACCTTAATTAATGTATGTCCTGTTTGGGGGAATTTATAGTCAACCATGCATCCGGTAAAGAAGGCTATTTTTGAACCGGTATAATTTTCAACCTCTTCAATAAATGATGTTTTGTCTGTTTTAACTGATCTTCCAGTTTTTTGGATGTTTTCTTTAAATGCAACATGCTCCGGAAGAGGTCCTGAACCATTTGCAACGGCAATAGCTCTCATTTTTTCTATTGCATCACCAAATGTGTTAATGTTTTTAGGACAAACTGATAAACATTTGCCGCAACTGGTACAGTTGTATAATCCTTCATCTAAAGCTTCTTTAAGTCTGTCATAAGTGTCTCTTGGGTCTGTATTGAACTTATTGATATATCTCATTAAGTAAGGACCACCGAATTCCTCAGTTGCAATATTTACAACAGGACAAGTGGACAAACATGAATAGCATTCAATGCAGCTTCTAACTTTCTTGGTTTCTTTTGAATCTTCTTTAGTTATGCCGGTGTTAATTTCACTGCATTTGCTGTCACATTGAAGGGATAGTTCCAAATCTTTTACCTTTGATTCAATACTTGATTTATCAACAATTAAATCTTTAATAACTGGAAAATTCAACGGTTCGATTATTGCATTGTCCTTTATGTCTTTCTGACAAGCAAGAGCTCCATTTCCGTTAAACAAAATTCCACATGAACCGCATTGTCCTGCTCGACATGAACTTCTAAAACTAATGTTGGCGTCATATTTCTCATTAATAGCCTGAAGCGCATCAAGAACCTTCATATGTGGAGTTTGTTCTATTTCATAACACTCTAAGTGAGGTTCTGAGTCTGCTTCACTATCAAATCTTGAAACATATACTTTTATCATTCTTTCCTCTCCAAATCTTCAAAAGCTTATAAATTATTATAATATTAT
>NZ_JAZQIJ010000006.1:0-10037 GCF_045541095.1 Methanobrevibacter sp. | reverse complement strand
ATGAAATCTAAACTAATAAATGACAAAGTTAATCAAAACTTTTTTCAACGATAACCAAGTTTAAAAAAGCAAAACATTAACATTTTTGTCTGAACCCATGGGACGAGGGAGATAGCCTAGGATAATATCAAATAACCAACGATATATAATAAAAAACCTAGGAATCCTCAACTTCAATAAGTTGAGGTAGTTCAACAACAGACTAAAAAACAGACTTAATTCAGATGGCGGCTCAAAAGAACTTGAAAAACCTCTTGGCAGCAGAAATTTCGGATATCTTGAAAATTTGATTGAAAATTCTTCCGGAAACATTGTTCTTGACTCGGACATTAAACTGGATGATGATGAGGCATCACGCTACCGCGAGGGAATCGTGATATCCCGGGATGCAGTCATCATCGATGGGGCCGGCCATTCGATTGATGCATGCGGCAGCACCCAGATTTTCAGGATAACCGGTCAGAATGTTGTTTTGAAAAATATCACCTTGAAAAACGGATATTCCTTTGTCCATGAGGGTGCCGCAATCATAAATGACGGTAAAACATCAGTATCCGATTCAAAATTCATAAATAATGTTTGCGAATCATTAAACGGAGGGGCAATATATCTCAATGAGCAAAACATAAGGTTTAGAAAATGTTCATTTGAAGGAAATGTGCCTGATGATATGAATATTTAATATTGTCTGATAATTGCCGGGGCATTTCATCCGGTAAAAATTGCACATCCAATGTTTTAATATGAAAAAAAAATAGTTAAAGTAAATGCAGAGCATTTACTTTTGAACTTTTCCGGTTTTTTTAACGACGTCCTTTCCGTAGATGGCCTGGTAGGTTCTGCTTTTTCCTATTTTAAGTTTTTTCATCACGGATTTTGGAACTGTAACTTTGGCAATTCCTTTGGAGTTTGTTTTGGCGGTGTATGTTTTGCCGTTGAATTTAAATTTGACTTTTTTGTTTTTGAGAGGTTTTTTGTTTTTCAGTGTGGCCTGAAGCACCATTTTGGAAGATTTTTTGATTTTCACGGTTTTGAGTGTCAGGAGATGTTTTACTGTTATCTTCATGGTTTTTGTCACTTCTCTGCATTTGATTTTTATGGTGTGTTTTCCCGGTGCTAAACTGGTAGGCATCTTGAATGATGCAACTCCGTTCTTGTCTGTTTTTTGTTTGAGTTTGGTCTTGCCTATCTGGACTCTCACTTCAAGCCCTTTTACTGAATTGAGCACCATTGAATCTATATATACCTTTAAATTGGTGCTTGTCATGTAGAACATATTCGGCTGCGGAGCGATTATTGTTACGCTGTTTATGACATCGAAATCTACAATGAATTCTTCACTTCCGTAATTTGTGTCATATACTATTTTAAGTCCATATTGACCTAATTTTGGATATGAAATGTCAATTTTGCCGTATCCGTTAACCAGATTCACGCTTCCCAGAAGGGATTCGTTGTAGTATACTACGCCATTTGAATTGTATATGTATACGGTCATGTTTCCGACGGTATCCTCAGGCATCTGTAATGTGATTGCATCCTTCGTGTTGACGATATGTTCCCGGCCATTATATTTGGGGCTTATTGCGGCTGAAAAGATTTTGCTGATTGATTTTGCAGGATAAACGTCATTTCCGACAAATCCAATTGTAAGGTTGTGCTTGCCCAGTTTCACATCATCATAAACCACCTCAAAGGCACTTGAATTATTTTTACGGACGGCTTCGTATTTCTTTCCATCAATGTATGCGTAAACGTTTTCGGTTATGGCCCTAGGCATCCAAAACTCAAATGTTATGTTTTTTTCTTCGTTCATGGGATAGACGTCCTTTATGTAGTTGAAGATGTCATATGTGAAAGTCACGTTCTCCCTTTTGCTTGAAGCAGGGTATTTTGCGCCCCCAGGATATCTCACTTCAATTTCATATGTCCTGTAGCTCAGGTTTGTGATGTCGATATGGCATTCTGATTGTTCACAGTAGATGGCCGGTTCATAATCCTCCATAAAGTCTTCATTCATGTCGTAGATTACTAAATCCAGTTCTCCTGTTTTGTAAAGCTCACCGTCCACATAGACTTCCACGGTTCCGAGTGCATCCATAGGTCCGTAAACTCCAATTTCGATGCTGCCTCCATTGCGGTCTAGGATATTCGGAATATCGATGATGAGTGATGAGACATTGATTGAAATAGTTTTGTTTTGAGGGTTGAAATGCTGGTTTCCCATAAATTCGTATGTGATGTTGTGGACTCCCGCATTCCATTTTTCATGATTAAGATCTATATGGTAGTCACAGTTAACGTCAGGTCTGTATGCTCCGTCAATGTAGGTGCGGATTTGTGAACCGCTGACCTCATCGTAGTTCAGTATCTTTACATAATTTCCCAGATCATAGGTGTTCTGTATAATTTCCTCGGGATAGGTTATGTCCATGTCCCAATCCTTTTTGGCTTCATTTTCGCTTAAGACATTCGCATCATCACTGATGGCCATTTCATCATTTGGTGCAGTTTCTGTAATTTCCGTTGGATCTGTCGTGTTGGTTTGCGCCGAAACGGCCGTAAGTGATATGATTGCTATTAAAAATATTAAAATTGCATAATGGTATTTCATTATTATACCTCCATTATATGATATTTTGGTGTAAGGTATATATAACATATCCTCTGAGGTTTCAAACAAAGGGCATAAATCCGAACGTGATGACTGTCCGTTTTATTATGGTGATCTGAAGATGTGCTTTCAGACAATCCTTATTTCGAGGAGGCTTTTTGATTTCAAAACTCTTCAACGTTCCATATTCTCATAACCGGTATCATTTTATGGTGGAGGTAAACGAAATTCATATTCGGAGTAATGGCAACATGTTTTGGTGTCTTAAAAGCATGGGGGGATTTGAACATTATATTCAAAACATAAGAGGACAGAGGGAAACTAGATTTGAATGAAAATTTGCACTATGCTCTTTAAAATTGTTTCAGATTCTTAAAATCGCTTTCACGTTATAATGTTGTTTTAAAATAAAAATTTCTCTTTATTGACAAACCTCTTGCAGTTCATGGTCATTTTGCCATCCAATGCCACTTTAAAAAACAGTACCTTTGTTTTGAAACATCAAGTTCGAAAAATTTTTCCATGTCTTTTTTTAAATTATCCTAATGTCTCAAATTTTCCTATATGTATTTATATTTGTTAATGAATAACTTGTATATATCATTAATTTAAATTTGTATTAATAATAATATATTCGGTTGTTTACAATGAATAAAACTGTCAGAGATTTAACATTAATATTTATAATAGGAATTTTGTTGGCTTTTCTGCTTATTGTTGTGGCTTATTCATTTCCCACTGAAAATGCATATGCAAATGTCGTTAAAGATGCATCATATTTTTCCAAAAACTTGCATCCTTCAGTTATACCCGGTTATGATACCACTAAATTGGATTTATATACCGATTCGGAAATTTTGAGTCAGGTTTCCTATTACAACAAAAGCATATCGCTAATAGACAATAGTATGATTGTTTACAGTACGATTGGGAAGAATTTTACTAAATATGCCGATGGAGATTTTGACAATAATGTTTTAAGAGAATATCCTCGTTACTGGCACGGATATTTGGCCGTGTATAAGCCATTATATAATTTTTTAGATTATAATGCCGTAAAAGTCCTGGAACTTGCTTTCGAAATCGTGATGATTGCAGGCATTATAAGGCTGATGTTTGAGAATAATCTTAAAAATTACATTGTCCCGTTCATACTGTCCATTATGCTGATTCATCCGGAAGTTATAGGATTGTCGATGCAATATTTTGCAGTATTCAATATAACGCTGATTTCCGTTTATGCGCTGATCAGGTTTAAGGATTACATTTTAAAGGATAATCGGTTTTTTTACTATTTATTCATTATCGGTATGGTTACGAATTACTTTGATTATTTGACATATCCTCTGATTACTTTGGGAATACCTGTGATTTTTTATCTGCTGCTTGACGAAGATAGGAAATCTCTCAGGGATAACGTTTTAATGATTATATTATTTGGAGTTACATGGGCAGTGGGATATGCCGGAATGTGGTTGAGCAAATGGGTCATCTCGTCTGTTATTTTAAATGAGAATATTGTTGCTGACGGATTTAACAGATTTCTTCTGAGGTCTTCAGGCGGTGATTTCACACGTTTTGACGCAGTATTGAAAAATGTATTTATTTATAAAAAAAGAGCATACCTCATAATCGGAAGTTTAATCCTGATTTATTATATTAAACGTTTAATCGGCGTGAGAAATGATATTTCCATGGATCGTCTCAGGCAGGCCGCTCCGTTCCTGATTTTGGCGTTAACTCCGTTTGTATGGTATTTTATTGCAAGCAATCATTCGTATATTCATTACTGGATGACATACAGGACATTGTTCATATTTTTCTTTGCCATTTTGTGTTCATTTGAATTTTTGGCGGAGGCACGTCAAAGTTGAATCTGGCAAATGACTTTAAATAATCACGTTATTTGAAATCCGTTGATAAAGTTAATTTTTGGTGTTTTGATGAAAACTGCAATTTTAATTCCATGTTATAACGAATCAGAAACAATTGAAAAGGTTGTTTTTGATTTTAAAAAGGCATTGCCTCATGCGGATATTTATGTATATGACAACAACTCCACTGACGGCAGTGATGAAATTGCAAAAGCCGCCGGGGCGATAGTCAGATATGAATATGCCCAGGGTAAGGGCAATGTTGTGCGTGCAATGTTTCGTGAAATTAAGGCTGACTGCTATATCATGGTTGACGGTGATGATACATATCCGGCAGAGTCCGCAGCGGAATTTGAAAAGCTAATCTTAAACGGCAGGGCGGACATGGTTATTGGAGATCGGTTGTCATCAACCTATTTTAAGGAAAACGACAGGCCCTTTCACAATATTGGAAACAGAATTGTTAGAAAATTCATCAACGTTTTCTTTAAAAGTGATTTGAAGGATATCCTGACCGGAATGAGGGCGTTCAGTTATGATTTTGTAAAGTCATTCGCAATTTCTTCAAAGGAATTTGAAATAGAAACTGAAATGAGCGTTTTTGCACTGATAAACAATTTCAAAATCGAAGAAATTCCAATCAACTACAAAAACAGAATCGAAGGCAGCCAATCCAAGCTCAACACATACCGTGACGGTTATAAGGTCATCATGATGATTATTGCACTCATCAGGGATGAAAGACCGTTCCTGTTTTTCTCTTTGATTTCTCTCATTCTTCTAATCATTGCGGCCATATACTTCTTCCCGATTCTATTCAGGTATTTCTCGACCGGTTATGTCTTAAAGATTCCTACGTTAATAGTCATATCTACAGTGGTCATCATTGCGGCGATAATCTTTTTCACAGGAGTCATCCTTCACGTTCTGAAAAGACAGCACAGGGAACGCATCGAGCATCAACTGATTTTGCTAAACGAACTCAAAGAGGATTAAATTTGATAGACAAACTGTTCAGACAACCCACCGATGACATTTTCATCCAGATGTTTAGGTATCTTTTTGTTGGAGGAACGGCATTTGCAGTGGATTTCTTCTTTCTGTATTTTTTCAGCGACATTTGTGGAATATACTATCTGGTTTCCGCCGTATTGTCTTTCATAATATCCGTTCTTGTGAATTATCTCATGAGTACAAAATGGGTGTTCAATCAGGATAAGATTGCAAACAAGGTTCTGGAGTTCAATCTGTTTATCTTAATCAGCACAATCGGTCTGGTCTTTACTGAAATATTATTATGGCTTTTCACTGACGTTTTCGGTTTGTACTATCTGATTTCTAAAGTAATTTCGGCGATTATTGTAATGTTCTGGAACTTCATTGCAAGGCGGGTGATGTTTTACGGGAAAAATTTCTCATGATTCCTATTGGGTTTCGAATTTTAACATTATTGTGCAAGAATTCTCCGGCTTCTACAAGCCGGAGAGGTTCAATTATATTATTATTTCTTGGACTTATTAATATATCTATTTTTTTTATAGGAGTTTTTTTTAGTCATTTTCCTTGTAAAAAATTAGGGGTTGTCTTCCAATTATGGAAGATAACAACAATTTGATTAATATTTTTATTCTATTTTCAAATATTTTTTTTAGAGTTCAATACTTAAACAGTGTACTTGGATATTTTTTCGATAAATAAGTTATTTCATTTGCAGCCGGTCAAATAATGTCATGAATGTTGAATAATTCATAATTATTTATATTATGGGGGATAAATATCATATCATGGTATTTTTGAGTATTGTCGTTCCATGTTTTAATGAGGAGGAATCAGTGGAACTGTTTTTCAGTGAAATTCAAAAGACATTGTCCAATCTGGACTTTGAAATCATATTTGTCGATGACGGTTCAAGAGACAATACTCTCGCTGAAATCAAATCCATAGCGGCCGGAAACCCGAATGTCAGCTACCTTTCATTTTCCAGAAACTTCGGAAAGGAGGCTGCTATCTATGCCGGTTTGAATAACGCTTCAGGGGATATGGTATGCATTATGGATGCTGATTTGCAGCACCCTCCGGCACTGCTTCCAGAAATGATTTGCGCACTTGATGACAACGACGTTGACGTTGCCGCAGCAAGAAGGGTTTCACGAAAATCAGACACCTTTTTCAAGACTCTCGGGTCCCGTTTGTTTTACCCGTTTTTCAACAGGATTTCCAATGTCGAGCTTGTGGACGGAGCAACAGACTATCGGGTGATGAGGCGGCCTGTTGTCGATTCGATTTTAAGGCTGGAGGAATACAACCGATTTTCCAAGGGGCTGTTTCAGTGGGTCGGATTCAACACCAGATGGATTGATTTTGAAAACATTGAAAGGGCACAGGGCGAGACTACCTGGTCATTCGGGGACCTGGTCAGATATTCCATTGAAGCTATTGTGGCATTCACCACTCTGCCTCTTACGCTGTCCATTTTTTTGGGAGGATTGTTTTCAGTATTCTCTTTTGTTTACATAATTTTAATCGTAGTAAAATATCTCCTGTTTTCCGATCCGGTTCAGGGGTTTACCACAATTATGGTGTCCATGCTGTTTTTGGGAGGGGTGATTCTTCTTTCAATAGGAATTCTGGGAAAATATATTGAAAAGATGTATCTTGAAATCAAGAACCGGCCGATTTATATAGTAAAAGAATCTGACATGGATGATTTTAAATGATACTCAACAGAGAAACGGTTTTATATGTGGTGTTCGGATGCATGACAGCTCTGGTCAATTTTGCTGTCTATTTCTTTTTTGAAACTCTATTAGGTGTCAATTATCTAATTTCCAATGTCCTGGCATGGTTTTTTTCAGTTCTTTTCGCATACGTCACAAACAGAACATGGGTTTTCGAGTCAAAAAGACCGGAAATACTAAAAGAGATGAGTCTCTTTTTTGGAGGAAGGATTTTCTCCGGTGCCGTGGACACTTTCCTGATGTGGCTTTTCATCGACGTTTTGACTCTGGGAAACGTATTCTCAAAGGTCACTGTCCAGGTTATAGTCGTTATCTTAAACTACGTTTTCTCAAAGCTGATTGTATTTAAGAAGTGACCAGATATATCTTGTAGTGGCCGGCGTCATACTTCTCATCCAGATTGAAGTTTTTCTCATACTTCTTGTTTTTGTCCTTTTTGGCCCAGTTAACAAGATACACGTCTTTTCCGGAGTTTGAGTCGAGGATGTCTGTCAGGTTTTTGTTGACTTTGGTGCCGTTGTCGTAGAAATACGTGTCTGTAAGGCTGTACTGTTTTGTTTTGTTTAAATCATCGTGAAGGACTCTGTATCCGTAATCGGTATTGAAAACGATTACGCTGTCATTGGTGTTGATGCTTTCAAGAAATGCGTCTTTCTTCTCATTGAACGCCAGCCTTGAATCAATATCGTCGAAAGTGATTGCAACACTTGCGGCCGAGAGAATCAAAATCAGAATTACGGAAGCTATAAAAACTCTCCGATCTTCTATCCTGCCGATGACTATGGAGGCTGAAAACCAGAATATTCCAAGTACCGGAACAAGATACCTTATTCTCATCACGTTGCAGAAAGAGGTCATTAAAAGAAGTATGCCTATTGCGATGGTTGCATAAATCAGCATCACTCCGACGCCTGTGTATCTGTCCCTTTTTTTGTAAATGACGACCAGAATCAAAATCAGAAATGCAACGGCAATTATTCTAAGGGCAATCATCTCAAAATTGATTGTCTCGCTTTTAACCGCAAAGCTTGTTATGTAATATATGGCGCTTTTGAGGCTTATGCTTTCATGGGCCTCCTCGGCCTGGGTCATCACCTGATAGGCTAAAATCGGAGCCCACGGAATGTACAGGACAATCAGCGCCGCAACGGATTTGGCCCACGCTTTCAGGCGGTCTTTGTTTTCATGCAGAATCTCATACAGTAGTGCCAGATAAATCAGTCCGCCTGTGATGATGAAAAAGTACTGGGTATAGGCTGCAAGAATCGTAAACAGTGTCAGAAGCATCCATGACCTGCGGTCCCAGCTTTTGCGCACGTCTCCGTAGTAGATGAATGCCATCAAAAGGAAAAAGAGTCCCCATGAATACATTCTGATTGTTAAAAACTCAACGAAAAAGTCGCTCATCACTCCTATGCAGAAAACAGTAAGGCCTGCTGTAAGCCAGCCGTATTCGTTTCTGATTTTTGTGCCGGCAACGGCCATTATGAGGATATAAGGGATTATTGATGCGACCTTTAAAAGGTAGAGATTTTCAAGGCCGAATGGGGTTAAAAGGTATAGTATCAGATAGTGCAGCGGCGGATGAACATCGTGGATTATCACGTTCATTCCATCCATGAACGGAAGATTTACCAGTGTATATGTCCAGTATTCGTCAATGTTTATAATCACGTTTGATATTGGTGATATGAACATGTAAAGCAGTATCAAAACTGCCCCTGCAAAAAATATTTTTCCCAACAAATCCCTTTTATTGTCCATATTTGTATATTAAAAGGTAGTATTATTTAAAATTAGCGAGGTTCAGTTTTCCTTGAAGCTGTAATCTATTTTTTACTGTGGATGTCGACAAACTCGTTGTAGGTGATGAACTTGTGGCCTTCGCCCTTAAGCATCCTTATCAGATTGTCCAGACGCCTTGCCATATCTTTGCCGCTGTTGTTTTTGATTATGAATGGCATTCTGAACTCAGGATGCTCCTTAAGTTCATAAAACTCCCACGGATGAAAATAGGTTACGAAATATCCGTCATGGCTAAGCACCCGGCGAACCATCCTGTGATAAACGCCCTCCGGAAGGTTGTGAAGCGACAGCCAGAACAGTGGAAAACGAAGATGGGGAGTTACTGAGGCCGGAATCTGCATTACTCCATCCTTAAAGAACCATGTTCTTGGAGTTTTGAGGTTCATGTAACGGCCGGGGATGAATGCTGGATTGAGCGATGAGTTATAGCGATACCCTACGCGTCTGATTTCAGAGTCCACAACCGGAAACATGCGGGGCTGGCGATAGCCGGTAACGGAAATGCCGTAAATACTTTCAATAATCTCTTTTGACCGGGCAAAATCGCTCTCTTTCGGCTGCCAGTGGTCCACACCGTGGCATGCCACCTCATGGCCGTCAGCAATAATCTGTTTTATCACTTCAGGCGCATGCATGGCGAAGTTTCCTGTACAGAAGAAAGTGGATCGAACATTATTCTGTTTAAGAATCTCTAAAATGGTTTTTGTTCCTTCAATGGATACTTGAATGCCCTCTTCAAGCGAATAATCGACTCCATGCTCCAGCGGTCCGTCGAATTCCTCTGTATCAAAACTAAGCAATATCATAATTTCCCGAAAATCCTTGAAAATTTTTAAAAAACTTTATCATTTTTAATTATATGTTTTATTGAACTACCTCAACTTATTGAAGTTGAGGATTCCTAGGTTTTTTATTATATATCGTTGGTTATTTGATATTATCCTAGGCTATCTCCCTCGTCCCATGGGTTCAGACAAAAATGTTAATGTTTTGCTTTTTTAAACT
>NZ_JAZQIJ010000005.1:0-14562 GCF_045541095.1 Methanobrevibacter sp. | reverse complement strand
TAACCTTCTTACTAAGCATAAATACCCAACACACAATAACTTATTCTTAATATAACATATGTACATCCTAGTATATAAATATTACTATTCTAAAAATATCTAAAACCAAATATAAATAACTCAGTATAATCCATATGTTATATTAAGTATAAGTTATTGTGTGTTGGTTATTTATGGTTAGTAAGAAGGTTATTAAGAATCAGGCTGAATTGGGTATTAGGACTCATGATTTTAATGTTCCAAAGGATCATATTTCTCGTTTTGTGGTTGATTTTATTGAAGAATGTTATCCGATTTTGGGAATTAAAGAGAATAAGAAAAAAGGCGGTAGGCCTTCATATCCTCCATGTTCCATGTTAAAATTACTTGTTTATGCAAAAATAGATCATATTGAAAGTGCTAGAGTTATTGCAGAAATGACAAAGTACCATGACATATATAAATTCGTTTGTGATAGAATTAAACCCTCTGAACGTTCAATTCAACGGTATCGCGATGAATTTGGACGTTATTATGAAGTATTGCTTCAAATGACATTAAAAATGGCTGTAAAAAAAGGATTCACTGAATTTAATCATGTTGTAGTTGATGGTACCATCAAAAAGGCATTTAATTCTAACCAAAATATGATCAGCAAAAAAGAAACCAATTTGCTGGTCCAATTCTACAAAGGACTTGAAGTTGACCCTAAAAAGCTTGAGAAACTCAATAAACCTGCTCAAAAAATACTAAATGACAAGGAAATGTCCAATGATGAAAAATTAGAATTATTATATGACATCAGAACTCAATTTAAATTCACAGGACAGGATAAAATACCAATGAATGATATTGAAGCACGCATGATGAAAGGCAAAAAAGGAAACTTCCTGGTTGCTTATAATATCCAATCTGCAGTCGATTACGACACCAAACTAATCTGCGCATTAAACGTCACACAAAACCCTACAGACCATTATCAACTACCAGAAGTAGCTGACAAAGCAATAAACAACATAGGAAAAGTACCAAAACACATAAGTGCAGATACAATATACTTAAACCAAATAAGCTTATCCTACTTTGTAAATAAAGGTATAGATGGATTAATACCAACTAGAAAACAATCCAAAGAAAAAATAGGTAAATTGAACCCAAACCAATTCCACAAAGACCACTTTTACTACATATCCGACCTAGACTTATTTATGTGCCCAGCAGGACAACCAATGTACTTCTACAAAGAATACACACAACCAAGCGAAGACCCAGACAAACCCGACAAAATAAAAAGACTCTACAACAATTACACTGCATGTAAATACTGCATTCACCGAAAATCCTGCTTAACAGACAAACAAACACATAAAACCATCACAGAAAACGGCGGAAGATTAGAAAGAGCAATGTTCTTCAAAATGGAAAAAGAAGAATATAAAGAAGAATTCAAAAAAAGACCAAGCGTAGAAGGACCATTCGGAATATTCAAAGAACAATACCATGTAGAACAAGAAATAGTGATCGGAATGGTAAAAACCGAAGAAAGACTCAACCTAGACGCACTAGCGTACAACATGAAAAGACTATACAATCTCATTCAAGGAAATAAAAACAATAAAGAAGATATAGTTGATTTCTGTGAAAGTATATCCACTACACACCAATTAAAGCTTGATGTAACCATTTTCTAGGTTCCACACTCAAAAATCAGTTTTGGCGGACACCCTTTTTTTTATTAAACCTCTGCTTTTAAAAAAAATTTTATTTTAGGTGATACCATTAGAAACATTATAATCGTTGAATGCAGATCAACAGGAGTAAATTTTATTGAAGATATTGTAAATAGAGGATATAACCCAGTTGTTCTAGAAACCCAATACGGTGACACTGAAGCAGGAGAACTCTATAAGGAAGATGTTGTTGAATGTTATAAAGAAATCAACTATGATTTTGATATAATTTATGAACAGGACAAGTATGAAGACACTCTTAAACTAGTCACTAAATACAATCCTCTTTTAGTCCTTCCAGGAAATGAAAAGGGAGTTATCCTCGCATCAAAACTATCACATGACCTGAACCTCAAGTGCAATCCTATCGAAAACCTTGATGCAATGACATTAAAACATGAAATGCAAAACAAAATTGCACAGCATGGTCTTCGTCATATCAGAGGAAAAGTAATCCGCAGCCTTGAGGAAGCTATAAAATTTTATGATGATGAGCAACTAACTCAAGTAGTTATAAAACCGATATACAGTGCAGGTTCCGCAAATGTCCGTATCTGTACAAACAGAGAAGAGATGATTGAATCTATTAAAGATCAATTCAACAAAACCAACGCATATGGGTATGAAACTGAAGAATTGTTAATTCAGGAACGTATCATAGGTGATGAATACATCGTAAATACCGTTTCATGTGAAGGAGAACATCGCGTAACCCTTGTTTGGAAATACAATAAAATAAGAACAGAAGAGGGAGCTATCATTTACGATACCTGCGAGACCGTAAATGAATTAAATATTGGGGAAGCGGAAATGGTTGAATATGCATATGATGTTGCTGATGCACTTGGAATCAAATATGGGCCTATTCATGGAGAATATATGATTGATGATAAAGGACCAGTGCTTATTGAAGTAAACTGCCGTCCTTGCGGAGGACATATGCCTGCAGAATTTTTAGATAGAATTTCAGGCCAGCATGAAACAGACAGCATCCTGGATTCATATCTTAAACCTGCAAGATTCAAAGAACAGCGCAAAAAAAGATATGAGTTATTTGCCCACGGCGCACTAAAGTTCTTCATTGTACCGAGAGACATTGTAGCAAAATCAACTCCAATACACAACATAACAATCAAATTACAAAGTCACTTCCAACTTTCAATGGATGATATTCCTGCTGAAGATAAAAGAACTTACTTCAAAACTGAAGATGTCGACTCCGCATGCGGAATTGAATTTTTAGTAAATGAAAATGGATCAATACTTCAGGATAATATTAATTACTTGAGAACTCTTGAAAAACATACATTTTCACTGATTTTGAATGATGAAGAAAATGCAAACGAAAGTGAAGACGAACAAGTCTATTTGAAAGAACTTCAGGATTTTATCCAATTCAGCGAAAAATACGGAACAGGACTCTTTGTAACCGATCAATTTGTCGACTCAAAAGAAATCCTTCAAATCAGACCGGACCAACTGGAGGACATCGGAGGAGATTTTGATTTTATTATGGTCAACTTAAACGAAAGTATAATCAGAAATGATCTCAAAAATCTTATCAAAATATTATTGGCCACTTTTGAAAAAATTAAGCCAGGTGGAGTAATTTTCATTCCAAAAACAACATATCACCTCTTCAACAGCGGAAGAAGGGGAATGGAAGCCTTGCTTATTGCTCAAGATTTGAAAATAGAACTTCCTCCTTACGGAATAAAAGACATTATTGTAGCATCAAGAAGATAGCTACAACCTTTTTTTATTTTAAATCAATATAAATTAGAGTTATCAATAATCAGACTTTTATCAGGAATGGCCTGAATTACAGAATCCTTATAATCTATATCTACTGCAATTAATTTCAATGATGATTTTTTTGGAAGGAAACATATTGAATACCTGTTTAGTAATACATATTGAATTTCAGAAATTGCAATCCTTGTTATTTCATTTCCAATGACCATTTCTACATAATCATCATCAATTATTAATTTTTTCTCAGAACCCATGTTTTTAAGATTAGAAATCCTTCTATGAATCAGAAAATAATAAGTTATTGCCAAAACAAATGCAATTGCAAAGATTACAACCACAAAAAAATAGAGAGTATAGCTCATGTCCCTCAAATATAGTATTGAAAATATTGCCAGAAAAACCTATTGAAATAGCTATTAGAATAATTGCCTGAGAAGTTAATCCCCTAATTTTTTGTCTTGGATTATCCATTAACTTGTTATAATCTGACATTACAGCTAAAACTTCTCCATAATAACTGTTTGACCTGCTTTTATCAATTTTCAATTCCATGAGATTCACCTTTAAAGACAAATAATTGAATTAATAATAGTTTGATATTTATATTTATCTAATTTTTTATGAGATGACAAAAACAACAATTACAACTTAAATTCGATTTTTTCCAATTTCAGAAGCTCAATCTTTCTGTCTAAACCTGCAGCATATCCAGTAATTTTCCCTTTGGCACCCATCACTCTATGGCATGGAATCAGAATGGCTATCGGATTGTGACCTACGGCTCCCCCTACCGCCTGAGCAGACATTGTTGGAGATATTCTTTTTGCAATTTCCCCATATGTTAAAGATTCACCATAGGGAATTTCGCGCAGTACCTCCCAAACCCTACATCTGAATTCACTTCCATGAGGGTTAAGTTTAAAATCAATTTTTGGATTCAATCCATTGAAATAATCATCGAACCATTTTTTGACAACTTTAAAAATAGGCAAATCATCATTTTCAACAATTTCCTGTTTGATTGATGATTTGAAATGTTTTTGGTTGTAAAACCAAACTCCGCAAATGGATTTGGCGTCACTGACAATGAATAGATTGCCCAAAGGTGATTCATAATTAGTTGAGAAATACATTTCTACAAATATGATTTGAAAAATTCCTCAAATTCTTCATCATCCATAGGTTCCGGTGTGGCAACATTTTCATTAGCCATAATACTTGAAGCAAGGTCTCTGTATTCTTGTGCTTCTTCACTTTCAGGGTATTTTTCTACAACGGTTTTTGCATCTAATTCAGCATCCTGAATTAAATTACTCCTATGAATTGTACCAACTACATGAGTTCCTATCTTTTTTGCAAAGTCGTTGACTATTTGCTCTTCATTGTCGACATTCCTGCAGTTGCACACTATACCACTTAAATTTCCTTTAAGTTTTTTAACACCCTTAACAATATTGTTTGCTGCATACAATGCCATATATTCACCAGAAGTGACAATTAAAACTTCATCAGCATATTTTTCACGCAAAGGCACTGAAAAACCGCCACAGACAACATCACCCAATACGTCATATACAACGACATCCAAATCCTCATCGAAAATGCCGAGTTTTTCAAGTCTTTTCATTGCCACGATTACTCCACGGCCGGCACATCCGACACCAGGTTCAGGTCCTCCGCTTTCAACGCATAAAATATCTTTAAATCCTTTGAATACCAGATCATCTCTTTCGTAATTTTTGTTGTTTTTGATTGTGCTTACAACTGTAGGTATTCTTGAACCATATAATGTCCTTGTAGTATCTGCTTTTGGATCACACCCTATCACCAAGCAGTTCAAATCATCACTGGCCCATACAGCAGACAGATTAGCTACTGTAGTACTTTTTCCAATTCCGCCCTTACCATATATGGCTATTTTTTTAATCATCAGCATTCCTCTCAACTAATTTATAAACAAAATCGTTTTCCCTTACCTTTGTGGGAATGGCAATTGCCACATTGCATCCTTTTTCAACCATGTCAACTGACTTGCCTTCAATCTGCATGGAATCAATCGTATGAGTAATCGATCCGGTGGTTCGGCCCTGAATGATTATCCTATCACCTATTTTCAGGCCATCCCATATTCTGATTTCGGCCGCTTTGACCTTACTGTAATAATTTACTACCTGACCTATGTCTTTTTTGATGTATTTAGATTGGTTATCTTCACTTGTCTCAAATGGAGTGTTAAAATAAAAATTAGTGTCAAAACCACGGTTAAATACACTTGTAAGTTCATCCATCCAGGAATCCTTAACTTTATAATTCAAAGGGTCATTTTCATAACTGTCAATTGCTTCCCGATATATTCCGGTTACCATTGCACCATAATCCGGACTCCTTGCCCTTCCTTCAATCTTGAACGATGCAACACCACTTTTTATCAAATCAGGAATGTATTCAATCATGCACATGTCCTTTGGAGAAAAGAAGTTGGTTCTGTAACTTCCATCATCACTGCCGGTTATTACAAATGTCTCATCTTCAACATCTGAAAAGTTAACGACACTGTCTTCACCCTCTTCATACGTCAATGTCCAGTTTTTGCGGCAAGGCTGCAGGCAGTCACCGCAGTTGGCGCTTCTTCCATACAATCCATAGCTTAAAAAACATCTTCCGGATATTGCCATGCAGATTGCTCCATGAACAAATATCTCTGTTTCGATTGGGGATTTTTTGGTAATGTCTGTTATTTCACGAAGTGACAGTTCACGTGAAAGGATTGCCCTTTTGGCACCCAACTTTTCAAGTGTTTTTAAGGTAAAAGAATTTGTAACGTTTTCCTGAACGCTTATATGAGCTTCAAGGCCATGCGATACAGTTTCTTCAATCAAACCGATATCAGATAAAATAAGTCCATCTATTTCAGATGAAGATATAGTTTCCAAATTTGACTGCAATTCGGATGCTAACTTTTCATTTAAAATTATATTTGTACATAAATAGGTTTTAGCTCCGTACTCACTTGCAATTTTAGACACTTCAGACAAGTCATCCAGAGAAAAATTTTTGGCATTGGCCCTCATGTTATAATCATCAAGGCCAAAGTAAACTGCATCAGCGCCGTTTTTTAAAACTGCACTCAATGAAATAAAGTTTCCGGCAGGAGCTAATAGTTCAACCATAAAAATCTAAGGTTTATAGTATGATTCAGCTACAATATTGTCCGGAAGGTCTGTAGGATATTCCTCATTCAGACAGCCTAAACATAAATCTTCCTTATCCATTCCAATAGCTTTAACCAATGCAGGCAAAGTAATATAACCTAAAGAATCAATGTTCAACTGTTTCTGGATTTCTTCAACACTGTAATTTGCTGCAATCAATTCTTTTTTAGTTGCCATTGCAACTCCATAATAACATGGAGCGATTACAGGAGGACATCCAACAAGGAAATGAATTTCAGCAGGTCCCGCTTCCTTGACAAGATCAAGAAGCTGTTTTGAAGTTGTTCCTCTGACAATACTGTCATCTATTAAAATAATCTTTTTGCCTTTAATTGCTTCTTTAATAGGATTCAATTTAAGCCTGACTGCAAGTTCCCTTTCTTCCTGTGTCGGCATGATGAATGTCCTTCCAACATACCTATTTTTGATTAATCCTTCACCATATGGAATTCCTGATGCTCTGGAATAACCGATTGCCGCAGGAATTGATGAATCAGGAACCGGGATAACAAGATCCGCATCGATAGGATACAGTTCATGCAATTGCTTTCCGATGTTCATCCTGGTTTGATAAACATTGATTCCGTCAATTGTACTGTCAGGTCTTGCAAAATAAACATATTCAAACATACAATGGGAGAGTTTGCATTTTCCTGCACTTTCCAGCATGTGAGATTTGATTTCATTTCCCTCAAAGTAAACAACTTCTCCAGGAACTATGTCTCTGATATACTCTGCATTAATTACATCGAATGCAACAGTTTCGGATGCTAAAATGTATTCATCATCTCTTTTTGCAATAGCCAGAGGTTTAATCCCCATAGGATCTCTTACAGCATATAATTGACCATCAATTAAAATTGTTAATGCATATGAACCTACGAGTCTTTTACAGACAGATTCAATGGCCTCTAAAACATCCTTTTCATTATCGTGATGTGCCTGTTTTAGCATATAACAAATTACTTCTGAATCAGAATCGGATTTGAAATAAAATCCGTCTTCAATAAGTTCATTTCTTAACTCTTCAGAGTTAACAATATCTCCATTATGAGCCATTGCAATGAATCCATCACCAAAATCAGTTACAAAAGGTTGTGAATTCTCTAATTTTGATTGACCAGTTGTAGAATATCTTACATGACCAATTGCTTTATTTCCAGTTAAATTATGGATTTCATAATCTCTAAATACATCAGTTATTAAACCCATCCCACAGTAAAAATTCAAACCTTTTTTAGAGTTAAAAGTAGCTATTCCAGCTGATTCTTGGCCTCTGTGCTGTAAAGCATACAAACAATAATAAACAAAAGAGGCTACATTTTTGGATTCATCCAGTGAATGAATACCAACAATACCACACTTATCTTCAATCTCACCTTGCATTTGCAAACTCCTATAAAATAGTATAATAATATTTTAATTAAAACTAGTATAAAATAATTCGGTTTTAATCCCAAAAATTCTCGAAGGCACTGGAAACATCATCATAATCTTCACGTACTTCAGGAACTTTTTCTGGAGTTTTTTCATTTAACTCTTTTTTTAAATCATCAGAATTATCATCAACAAAGATTAATGCTGTTCTGACAATGTTTAACCATTCTATAGCCTTTGATTTGGATTCTGCAGCAATATAATTTTGACCGACTATTATGTTTTCGGGTCTGAACTTATTTGTTGCAATGACAATTCTCTCGCTGTCGACCAAATCCTGCCTGAACAGTTCCTGCCAGAGTTCCTCAAGATTAAAAATTTCCAGAATTTCCTTTGAATAGATATCCTCATAACGTAATTTGAATGATGAAAAATCGGATTTTAATTCGTCCATGTCTTCAATAAGGTCCTTATTTTCACGTGTTAAAACTTCATTTTCTTTGATTAATTTATTATAGTCATCAAGGAGATTGTTATAGTTATGAGTTACTTTCATTAGTTTGTTTTCTAAAGTATGGATGTTGATTAAATTTAGAGAATAAGATAGTGTAGACCTTATTATTGAATTCAAAATTTCCTTTTCGGCCAGATTGAAATCAATGGATTCATCCTCAACAATGATGTTATTGTAATCAAACAGCCCAACATGATTAAAATCAGTTTTCAATTCATTAAAAAGAATATTGTATGTTTCATCATGACCGTAACCTCCAATCAACAGAATATCCGCACCGCCAGCTACTTTTTTGACTATGCTCAATTCTGTGGTCGGTATGATTGATGAAACAATTATGTTATAATCCCTTTCAAGCTGGATATTGTTGACTGCCTTTGAAACAAGCTGTGCAATATCCAGTCCCTGAACGATTATTCGAACGTCAATTTTAGATTCGTGAGATTCACTGTCCATAAAATTTACCTAAATCTTATTTATTTTTTCATGCCATTTCCATGCAGACTCAACAATCTGCTGCAAGTCATATTGAGGAGTCCAACCCAGTTTTTCATGGATTTTGGTTGAATCAGCAATCAAAATGGCCGGATCACCTTCCCGGCGATCATCCATCTTAACTTCAAAATCACATTTGGTGACCTTTTTGCACATGTCGATTACTTCGCGAACGGAATATCCTTCACCATTTCCCAAATTAAATATGTTGGATTCCTTTTCATTACATAAGTATTCATATGCCTTGATATGAGCATCCGCCAAGTCATTTACATGAATATAATCACGAATACAGGTTCCGTCAGGAGTATCGTAATCACTGCCAAAAATGGAAATGCTGTCCCTTTTTCCTATGGCCGCATCCAACACCAACGGAATCAGATGGGTTTCAGGATCGTGCAGTTCACCAATTTCGCCGTCAAAGTCAGCGCCTGCAGCATTGAAATATCTTAAGGACACATAGTTGAAGTCACCTTTTTCAGCTTCCCTTTCAAGAGCCTTTTCAGTTATAAACTTGGAGTGTCCGTAAGGATTGATTGGTTTTAAATCTGTATCTTCAGTGATTGGAATCTTTTCGGGGTTTCCGTAAACTGCTGCAGTTGATGAGAGAATAAATTTATCAACGCCAAATTCTCTCATAACTTTAAGGAGATTTAATGTATTTTTGTAATTGTTTTTTAGATATTTTTGTGGAAATTCAACAGATTCCGCAACTGATGAAAAAGCAGCAAAGTGAATAACGCCCTCAATGTCATATTTTTCAAAAACTTCTCTGATGTTATCCTTACCGAAGTCATAGTTTTCGAAGTTACCCCATTTAACAAAGTTTTCATAACCTTTGCAAAGATTGTCTACAACTACAGTATCATAACCTGCATTGTGCAATGCCTTATTGGTATGAGAACCAATATAACCTGCTCCACCAGTAACTAAAATCAATTTTAACACCTAGATGAATTTACCTAATTTAAGCAAAGCTTTTGGAGAAATCTTGATTAATTTTTTAACAATTTCAGTTGTTGAAATTTTTTCAAAGCTTTCGTCTTCAAATGCATGTGCAATGCTGTCAAGTTCATCATCAGACAAGGTCAGCAAGTACTCCTGAACTTTTTTATACCTTTTGATTTCATGGTCAAGCTCTTCATGAGCCATTTGGTCATATAGTTTCAGGAATTTTTTGGAACAGTCCTCTTTGATAGCCTGAGCAGCCACTTGGCCTGCGCACATTCCACCGGTCATACCGGAAATGATTCCACCACCAGTCAAAGGATTGACTTGTCCTGCTGCATCTCCAACAACCATTATATTATCATCATAAAGTTTTTTGGTCATTCCTCCGACAGGGTCCCCTCCGACATTCAATTCAACAGCCTGAGCGTTTTTAAGGTAAGGGGAAGTTGCTACAAAATCATCCAAATACTCTTTTGCGGTTTTTTCAGCCTTGTGAGGAAGTATTGCCAAACCGACGTTTGCAATGTCATCACCTTTAGGGAAAATCCATACATATCCTCCAGGTGCGCATGATCCGAAGTAGAATTCGATGACTCCAGGCCTTTCGAATTCAACGTTACACATTTCATATTGGACACCGGATTCCATTTCTTTTGCTTTTGCAGCAGGTCTAAGACCGGCCCATCTTGCAACATGTCCTTCCGGACCGTCTGCAGCGATTAGAATTTTACATTGATAATCTATTTTTTCGCCCATGCATTCTGTTTTGACAATGTAACCGTTATCTATTTTTTCTATACCAGTTACAAGAGTTTTGATTTTGATTTCAGCTCCTGCTCTTGCGGCATCCATTGCCATGTGCTTATCAAACACTTTTCTTTCAAGAATATAACCTGCTTCAGGCAATTTCACTTCATCTTTGGTTAACCAAACATCAGTACTGTCAGGTGCCACTAATCTTACACCTTGAATTTCCTGGGTTACCCAGCGAGGGGAAGGTTCAATTCCCAATTTTTCCAATCCTTGAATTGATACACCTTCAGCACATCTTTTCGGTGAACCTATTTCGGATTTCTTATCCATCAAAATAACTTTTGCTCCTCCTAAAGCAGCATGTTTAGCAGCACTAGAACCTGCAGGTCCGGAACCAACAACTATTACATCAGTTTCAATCATATAATCATTCCTCTTTTTCTAAAGCATCAATAGGACATGCTTTAATGCATGTATCACAATCTTTACAGTCGTCATCGTTAAAGACCAATGAATACTCTCTAACTTGAATCAGGTTTCTTGGACATACTCCGGCACATTCCCCACAGAATGAGCACCAATCTTTTACAATCATATTAAAATCTCCATAAGAATAACTTATTTATTTTATAATAGTTAGTTTTTTATACTATATATAAGTTTAGTTAAAATAAGAAAAAATAAACAATTTAATAAAGAAAAAAAAGTTTTAAAGTATTATTTAACCAATAATACTGGAACATCACAAGTTCTTAAAAGTCTTTCTGAAACAGAACCTATTTGGGTATCACTAACCTCATTGTCTTCAAATGAAACAAAACGATTGTTGTTGGCCCCATGGGCATGTATAACAACTAAATCAGCTCTTGTTTGCTTGACAATGAAATTCATGTCTCTTAAAGGATCTGCCGTAAGCAGATGCTCGACCACATCAACACCCACTTCGGAAGCCTTTTGAGTAATTTTTGCCAAAATTTCGTCACCGGAGTCCTCCTCATCATCATAACTGTTAAATGAGAATTCTTCCAAAACATGAACCGCAGCAATCTTGGATGAAAATTTCTCGGCCAGTTCAATGGCTATATCTGCAGCAGCATAACCGTAATCGGATCCGTCAACCGGAACCATAATCACGTCAAACACCTTAATCACCTTTCAGGTAATCCGCATGACAGAAATCAATGAAGTTGTCAACAATCTCATCAATGTTGTCGCTGTCATCGATGATTTTTCCGTCATCCATGAAAATTGCCCTGTTACTCAATTCCTTGATGAAGTCAGTGTTGTGTGAAATCATGACAATGGTAATTCCATATTCCTTGGAAATCTTTTTAAGTGAATTTGTAACATCCCTTAATGTAACCGGATCCAAATCTCCAAAAGGTTCATCTAAAAGCAGGAATTTAGGTTTTGAAATTAAAATCAATGAAAGCATTACACGAACTTTTTGACCGCCTGACAGTTCATATGATTTCCTGTAAAGTATATCCATATCCAAATCAAGACTTTCAAATATGTCCTTGACAGCTTCCTTTGTTGCAGTTTCAGGGAATCTCGGGAACAGATCATTTAAAATTTCTGCATCAAGCCCGATTTGTTCAAGACGATATTTTGCTTCTGTTTCAGGCAAATCGGTTAACAGATAAAATGAATCCAACAATTCTTCACCGATACCAACTTTTCTGGCTCTTTCCTGTGCCTGTTTTACTATGTCCTGATTTTTATATCCTAATCTAGTAGCTAACTGGTTTAAAACAGTTGCATAATGAACCAGAGAAAACTCCTGATGCATGAAACCTAATTTTGAACGTATTTTCATACGGCTCAAGCCGGGAACCTCGATGTCACTCCATTCATCGTCAACATAATACAGTATGTCACCGTCATCAGGATAGTCAAGGCCTCCAAGCATTCTTAAAAGGACAGTTTTTCCCGCACCGCTCGGACCGATAATGCTTAATATATTTTCGTTTTGGACCTTGAAGTTGATGTCCTCCATTTCAAGAACTTCACCACCGGTTAACAGGTAGAACCTTTTTTTAATGTTACGGGCTTCGATTAAATCCTCATCGGTTGCAATATTTTTAATGTCGACGATTGGTTGCATATCTTTCATGAACTTGTCACAGATTTCTTCAGGACTTCCTTCATCGGCGATTTCACCATCTTCAAGCAGAATTACCCTGTCAGCAAGGTATTTTTGCACATCAGGTAAGTGAGAAACGAGAACTACAGTAATATTCAATTCCTTATTGATTTTTTTAACAGCATCCAATATTTCCTGTTTTGTTTTAGGGCATGCCATGGTAGCTGGTTCATCAAGAAGTAATGCTTTAGGGCGTTTTGCAAGCTGACGGGCCATGATAAGCCTTTGCTTTTCACCACCACTTAAAACTGATGCATAGTGGTCAGCCTTATGGGTGAGTGAAACAAGCTCCAGAAGTTCATCTGCCTCTTCACCGAATTCACTTTCAGCCACTTCAAAGTTAGTGTCACCTTCATCGAAGTATCTTCTGGCATACAGTTTTCTTAAGACGTTTTCACGAACTGTATCAGGCCATAAACCAAAAGATCTTTGAAGATGAATAGCAGTTTCCTTTTTAAGTTGGTTGTAATAAAATTGAGAAGAATTTCCATCTACACTGACCTTATCTACAGTGATTTTTCCTGAATCGATGTGTTCCACACCTCTCAAAGCTCTCAAAAGTGTAGTTTTACCGGAACCACTTTTCCCCATGATTCCCAGAATTTCACCTTCCTTTACCTCAAAACTAACATCGTTTAAAGCTTTAACTTTAGTTCCATCATCTAATTCATAATCTTTATAAACATTTTCTACCTTTATCATTCTTCATGCCCCTTTAATAATAATTAAATATTAATCATGAAACTATTTATATTTTTTACAACAATACATTAAACCAAGTGATAAAAATGGCTAGCGAAAATAAAATTCAAGAATATATGGATAGCTTAGAACAAGAAAAGATAATGATTGAAACTCATTTTGCAAATATGGAACGTATTTTAAATGACAATCCTAAATTAGACCAGCAAAAAGCATTTGCACTACTGTCTAACTACAATACATTAAGTATCCAATACGACCAATTATGCAATGACCTAATCACTTTTATCAAAATATTTAAGGGTGACGACGAACAGGAAATCAGACTCTACAAAACCGAAGAGTTGGTAGAGTTACTGGAAGAGAAAGTAAATCAATTTTAGCTATCATAAGCAATTGATACACTTGATAATTCTTCTGTAGTTGAATTTTCAGCTACAACCTTACCATTTCTTAGAAGTTGAATCTTAAGTTCACCTTCTCCATCATATTTTTCAGCCTCAATTTCCACATCATCCCAGGCGGCACAGTCAAGAGAGTATGTCACCATTCCGTGACCTGTTTCTTCAATCATATAATTAGGGTCACCCATTTTAGCATACCAGTTACCGTTGTAATTAATGACCGCTTTGTAAGGATAAGTAGAAGATTGATGTTGAGTTCCATCATCAGCAACAATATTCAGTGATTCATCACTTGTCGGTTGAAAATGATTGTTTATAAAAGAAAACAATAAAAAAGCTACAACAATTATTCCCAATACCAGTATTATTTTTTTCGCCATTCCTACTGCCCAGGCACCATTTTTCACATTTCTAGTAGTAGTTTTTGCCTGAGAGTTCTGAAGAAGGTAGGAACAGTTATCACAATATACAGATGAGGATGCATTTTCATATCCACATCTTGGACATTTTACCATAAATCAATTTCCTATATACTTTGTTATAA
>NZ_JAZQIJ010000004.1:0-5467 GCF_045541095.1 Methanobrevibacter sp. | reverse complement strand
TTAAAGGAGATTAGATTATGGTATCTGTAGAAGAATTTGCAATATCATCTGCAAACGAGATTCATGGATATAAAATTGTTGAAACTAAAGGATTCATTTATGGTTTGACTGTAAGAAGCAGAGGTGTCGGTGGACAGATAGGTGCCGGTGTCAAATCGCTATTCGGCGGAGAAATCAATCAATATGTTAAAATGATGGAAGAGTCAAGGGATGAAGCACTTACAAGGGCAATTGAACATGCCAAAGATTTGGGTGCAAACGGAATCGTTGCAATTCGATTTGATTCAAATGAAATTTCCCAGGTGATGCAGGAAATTCTGGTTTATGGAACAGCTGTCGTCGTTGAAAAAGAATAGTGATAATATGTTTTTAGAGAACTTGGAATTTAAAGGTAAATCTATTCCTCAAACTATACTGGGCTATGCCCCATTCATTGCTGAGGCTTATTTCGGACACAGATCAAGACTTTATCAATTGGATTTATATGACAGTCCTCAAAACACTGCAGATGTCATAATTGAAGCTTTTAATCAGGGTGTACGTGCTATTAATCTTGTCAATGAACCAAACTTGCTAAAAGCTTATGATATTGCCTGTGACAATGGATGTGAAATGAAGGTTATTGGAACTGTCGGCAAATCTGATGTAGATTATCTAAATCCTAACTACGAAGTTGCAAAAGAGGTTGATTGGGATGAGGACATTGAACTGTTTTCAAGTTATGACTGTCCGTTGATGTTGGTTGATGAGTTTATCGTTGATGCTTATGACTGGAAGTTAACTTCAAAAATACTGTCCAAAATTAACGAAACAGGTTCCCTTTCAGGTTTAGTTACAGCATTTCCATCACGCACAACTGATTTGCTTCCGGATAACTTGGATATGGATTTGTTTGATTTTTACATGATTCCATTAAATTCAATATCTTATATGATGGATATCAGTGCATTCAATGCTTCCCAAAGACAGGAATTTGTTGATAGAATATTAAGTTTAAATAAAAAAATAATTGCTACCAGAATATTGGCAGCAGGTGTTTTAAAGCCAAAAGAGGCATTTGCATTTTATAAAAATGTTGACTATGTTGATGCGATTTCGATTGGTGTTGCAAAAGTTGAAGAGGCCAGTGAGGATTTCTCACTATTGAAGGAATATTAATATTTGACTATTTCATATTCTTCAAATGGAATTTGACCTTCGGCTTCAAGTGACTGGTTCAGGTCAGCTAATCCATTAATCAAATCTTTTATATTTTTATTTGATGGCTTTTTGCCGGTTATTTGCAGGTATTGTCTTGGTGATATTTCACACAATTCGCATTCGAAGTTACAGCATCTGTTTTTTTCTTCACAGCCATATCCTTCCTGTGATTCATCAGTTCCGATTACGATGTCGTCCAAAATTCTTGAAACTCTTTCGTCAGATGCAAACATTGCTATTTTTTGGGTTTTTCCACAGATTCCAATTGCTTTTTGTCCTTTATAATTGCAAACCCATTTGATGGGATGATTTTCCATGTTTGTAATTTGTAAGTTTTCCATTTTATCACTTAATTCTGCTTTCTTTCCTTAATCATTTTCAATAATTCTTTGGAATTTTCAAATTCTTTCAGTTCCCATGATTTTATCACAGGTATTGTTCCGATTGATTCTTTTATTTTATCATTATTAATTATAAAAACAGGTTCTGATGTTGTAACCATTGACAAGTCTTTTAATGGAACTGCCATTCGTTTTAAAGTCTTTTCAGTCCTGTTCTTTTCAACATTCGCCATCAATGGGGAATGCTTGTCAGAACTTTTCATTTTTGCAACAGCATCAAACGGACTTTTATTGGTGGATAATACTCCATACCCCAGTTTTGACAGGTCGTTTACATCATCACTGAATTCAACGTCATCCTTTTGGGGCTGTTTTAACAAATCTATGTCCAATGTTACTTTGGTATTCAGGATTTCTTCCAAAATCATTGCAGTTTCGGTATTTGCACGAACGATGCCGTTTTCATATTTGTACATTGTAGCCCTTGAAACGTGTGCAAGATTGGCCAAATCTTTCAGTGACATGGAATATTCTTCTCTGTATTGTTTTATAACGTTTCCGTCAATCTTAACGAAATAACCTCCACGGTCCGCCAGGATTTCAGGGTATTCATTATAGATTATCATATTTTTAAACGTATCAAAGCCAATTGTTGGAATCTCATATCTTTCATAAACAACGCCTTCTTCAAGCATGCCGTTTCGTGACCTTTCACCGATTATTATTGGGGATGCTAGAAAAATATTGGCCAGCTGTTTCATTTCATGGGCATTTTGCTCATTGATACTGTCAATGTTTGAAAATGTTTTTAAAAGTAAAATTAATAAGTTTTTTCTTGCCACTATGTCAAATGAACCCTGTTCATAAATGTCAGAGGTTTTAAAACCCTGAGAATTTAGTAACTTTTCGATATTTTGTAACATTTGACTTCTAGTTAACATGATCAACCTCTTTAATTAAACTATATATTCTTTTAATTATAATATTTTATTATTTAAGGTGATTTAAATTAATGTTTTACATATTGGAATAGATGATACTGACTCTCCCGATGGGATGTGCACTACTTTTTTAGCCAGTCAAATAATTAATAAGCTTAGATACAATGGAATTGAACTTCTAGATTATCCGAGATTAATTCGACTAAATCCGTTCGCACGTTTCAAGACCAGGGGCAATGGTGGCGTAAGTTTCAAAATTAAAAATGATGATAAAGCTAATCTGGCACGTGAAATAGTTTTAAATGAAGTTGAAAAGCTTTCAATGTTTGATTGCGAAAATACAAATCCTGGTGTAGTTTTTTACGAAGGTCAAATTACTCAAGAAATGCAGGATTATGCATTCAGGGCAATTTATGAATTCATAACAATTGATGAGGCTGAAAAATTTGGTAAATCTATCGGATGCGAAATTCACAAATTTAAAAAAGGAAGGGGAATTATCGGGTCTATTGCGGCCATAAGCCTTCCGTTGTCTGATTTTACTTTTGAGTTACTTGCTTATAGGGATTCAGCCAACTATGGAACTAAACGTCAAATTGACTATGATTCGGTTTATGTCATGGATAAGGAAACTTTCCCGGACACTTTTGAAAATATTGATTATGGTGAAAACTACATTGCAATCGAACCTAAAACTCCATGTCCGGTTTTATATGGAATCAGATCCAATACTGTCGAAGCATTAAAGAAAGCTCAAGAAATCGTTAAGGTTTCAGAACCTATTGTTGATTTGTGCATTTTCAAAACTAATCAGCATACTGATATGCATATCCAAAAAACTGAAAACATTGCTTCAATGAATCAATTTGGTTGTTATGATGTTGTCGGTGAGGTAAAAAATAAACCAACTGTAATTGATGGGGGGCACATGTTCTTTTATATTTTTGATGAATCGGGTGAAATAGAATGTGGTGCGTACGAACCAACAAAAGGTTTCAGGAATATTGTTGCAGATTTGCGGCCGGGTGATGTTATTCGTGTTTTCGGAGGAATCGGAGAGCAAAATACATTTAACATTGAAAAATTCCAAGTAATTGAATTGAATGACGTTGAGTATAAAAATCCGATTTGTGAATGTGGAAAAAGAATGACTTCTGCCGGCAGGAACAAGGGATTTAAATGTAAAAAATGTGGAAAAAAAATAGAGTCAAATGAAAAAGTTCCTGTTAAAATCACTCGTAATTTAAAAAAGTCCCAATTTTATGAAACACCAGTTTCTGCAAGGCGTCACCTTTCAAAACCTCTTTGCAGATTGTGATTTCATTAAATATTATTTTGTTTGATGTTTTTTAAGTTACAGTTAAAAAATAATCTCTTTTTTTTATTTCACTTTTTGTGAATTTTTATCTTATTTTAGTACATATTTTTAGAACTTTTGGGAACGAAATACTACTACTTTAAATAGTGGTTTTTTGAAAGAATAAATTACAGCATAATTCTCATGTTTTGGAGGAGTGGATTGTGTCAAAAGATAATAGTGGAACGACAGAGATTACTCATATTTATAGGAATAAAACTGATAAACGTATTTTAAAGAAAAATCCATGGAAGGATTATGGATTGCATTTGTCTGTATTGTGTTTAGTCATTATCGCGGAGCTTATAGGTCCAATTCAAATTCCTATTACTCAAGGGGTGTCTGTTTCTATAATGCCACTATTGTATACTATGGTTTTGGGTTTGATATTTTATCTTGCAAAACCTATTTTTTGGATTCAAAGAAAACAGTCCCGTGTTGCTGAAGGGGCTATGATGCTTTTTATTGGAGTTTTAATTGCCAAACTTGCTGTTTCAAGCGGCCAGTCAATTCATTTGCTTTTTGAAATGGGACCTGCATTACTGCTTCAGGAACTGGGGCACTTGGCAACTATTCTGATTGCACTTCCTGTTGCTTTATTGTTAGGATTTAAAAGAGAAGCAATTGGTATGACTAATTCAATTGGTCGTGAACCTGAAGTGGCTGTTGTAGTCGATAAATATGGATTTAATTCTCCGGAATCCAGAGGAATATTTGCATTATTTATCGTCGGAACAATTATCGGAACAGTATTCATTAGCTTTTTGACAAGTATTTCAGTATCTGTGCTTCCATTGCATCCTTATGCCTTTGCAATGGCAAGTGGTGTGGGTAGTGCAAGTATGAATGCGGCGTCTTTAGGTCCAACCCTTGCGGCATTCCCGCATTTGGAAACCAGTATCGAAGCTTTTGCCGGATTCAGTAATCTGTTGTCATTTTCAGTGGGTATTTATATTGTGATGTTTATCGCATTGCCTCTCACCGAAAAACTGTACTATTGGTTGGAGCCTAAAATCGGAAGGGATTCTGCTTTTGGATCTAATGAGGATAAAAAATCAATCATTGAATCAAATGAAAATGAAAACACTGATGTTAAATAGGTTGTGAAAAATAATGTCTGATTTTGTTGACGGGTCTGAAAACGTTTCAGTTCATGGTATTTTTAATTGGATTTTGCTTCTGGTGATATTTTCAATCATTGTCACAATAGGAAATACTTTAGGTTATGAACATCCTATTTCTGGTTCATTGGTGGGAATGGGGATTCTGTCTGGTATAACTCTTGTAGGGATGTGGCTTGAGAGAACTCTTCCGTTCAATATATCTTCAATCATTTACATTAGTGTAATTGGTATTTTGCTTGCTTTTCCGGGCATGCCTACATCTGAATTTGTTTTATATTATGTATCTCATGTTGAACTTCTCTCTATCGTTACAGTATTTTTAGCTTATGTAGGTATCGGTATGGGTAAAAGCTGGGATGAATTTAAATCATTAGGTGGGCGAGCGGTAATTATTACCATGCTGGTTATTGCATCAACTTATTTCGGATCTGCTATCGTTGCTCATGTCATTTTGGTTCTGACTGGAGTCACAGTCTAATTTTTAATTTTTGTTCTTACTTAGTG
>NZ_JAZQIJ010000003.1:0-5568 GCF_045541095.1 Methanobrevibacter sp. | reverse complement strand
AAAAAATTAAAAAAAAGTTTAAAAAAAAGTAAAAAAAATAGTTAAATATTTTTAGACAACCTATTGATATTATCTAAAGCTATTACACCAGCTTTGAACCTGTCCAAACCTTCTTTAAGCAATTTTGGAGGACAAGCTATATTCAACCTTAAGAACTTATCGCCGCACTGGCCAAAATCACTTCCGGCAGATAGAAATACTCCCTGATTTTCCCTTAAAAACTCACATAATACTTTTGAGGAAACATTCAAATCAGAACAGTCCAACCACAAAAGATATGTTGCATCACAGTCAACTAGCTTTACAACAGGAAGTTCATTTTCAAGATAATCCTTAACGATTTGCTTGTTTTCATATAGAATTTCCTTAAGCTCTTCCAGCCAGTCTTCAGACTCATTGTATGCAGCTTCAACGGCACTTACTGCAAATACATTGCATGCGCCGGAATTGTCAATGTGAAGCTGTGCTTCAACTTTTTCCAACAGTTCCTTATTTTTGCTGTAAACAACTGAACTTTGAAAACCCGCAATGTTGAAAGATTTGGAAGGTGATATAGCTAAGATAGTATTTTCATAATCGGATGATGTCATGAATGGATTATACTTGACTCCAGGGTCAACCAAATCACAGTGAATCTCATCAGATATCAAAATAACATCATGCTTTTTGCATAATTCGCCAATCTGTTTAAGGTCCTCTTTTGACCATATTTTGCCGACAGGATTTTGGGGATTGCACAGAAGCATCAGCCTGCAGTCTGCCAACTTCTCATCCAAATCGTCAAAGTCAATTCTGTACTCTCCGTTTTCATATATCAATTCGTTTTCAACGACATTTCTTTCGTTCTCTTCGATAACATAGAAAAATACATGATAGACCGGAGACTGAATTAAAATATTGTCACCGACATCTGTCAGACACCTTATCATTGACGAAATTGACGGAACAACACCAATTGCATATGTCATCTCATCACGAGTCATCTTAAGACCATATCGTCTGTCCCACCAGCTGATATATGCCTCAAAGAGAGAATCCGGAACAATGGAATATCCGAAAACGGGATGTGATGCCCTTTTAAGGATAGCTTCGCTAATTGGCGGAGCTACCTGGAAATCCATATCAGCAACCCACATCGGATAGTCATCATCAAAGAGATCCCATTTGACCGAGTTGGTGTTTTTTCTCTCAATTATACATTCAAAATCGTATTTAGTATTTTTCATAGTGAATACGCTCTTCATCAAATTTGTCCATGAACTTGTTTTCCCAGCCTTCAGCAGGATATCCTATTGTGATAATACAATAAGGTTTTGTTTGTGTTATGTCATCAATACCAATAATCTTACCGACAGCTTCCATTCTCTCTTCAGTTGGTGCAACACCATTCCATAAAGCACCTAAACCAAGATTAACCGCTTCAAGCAGCATGTTTTCTGCAGCAGCTCCCATGTCCTGCTGCCATACAGTCTTATAAAACGCCCTTTCAATGTTGGCCACCAATACAATAGCTACAGGAGCTTTGGTTACTCTCGGCTTGATTTCACCAAGTTTTGCAAGAGTATCCTTATCTTTGACTACTACAAACTCCCATGGTTCTGCTCCGAGCCTTGAACCTGGAGCCTGCATTCCAGCCCTTATGATTTTTAAAATATCTTCATCATTTACTTCTTTTTCGGCATATTCACGAATGCTTCTTCGTGTATTTATTATCTCTTCAAAATCTGACATAATTTAAATAGTATTTTCATTATATATAAAATTAGTTTAATCGAACGGAGGTGACATTGTGAATATAAACAAATCAGCAGGTTATTTATCAATAATTATTGGTCTAATATTTATCATTTTTCCAATGTTTTCAGCAGGCTTGGTTTCCCTAATCGTCGGATTGAGTTTACTGTTTTTCGGTATTACAACAATCTATATGGGAATCAACATGAGAAGAGAAATGAACAATATGATGCCTCTTATATCAATAATTATAGGACTAATAGCTGTTATCTTCGGATTCCTGTTCATATTCTATATTGATGCAGTATCCTTCCTTGTAGGTATCCAATCCTATATCATCGGATTCATCATGATTGCATTCGGTATAACCGGAATCATATCAAGAGCAAGCAGAGTGTCCTTGTTTTCTTCAGTATTCATATTGCTTATGGGAATCCTGGCAATAGTGCTTGCGACTTTTGCACTTTCCCAACCGATATACGTTGCAATAATAATTGGAATAATCATGATCGTTGAAGGCATTACATTGTTAATGTCATGATATGACTTGGCCAATAACTAAAAAAAATGAATCACAATACACCAAATTAAACCATCACCAATAGAAGTTAAATTACTGGCCAAGTCATGGATTTAAATCCAATTAATACTTGGCTTTCAATTCAGATATATCTTTTTGAAGTGTGAAATTGTGTAAAGTCGCACTTCAGTAACTCTTAAATATTAAAAAAAAAGTCATTGGCTCAAACGAGCCCCAATTTCAAATGTTTCTTCCAAATTCCTTTGAAGTTGCTCTTCTTTTTCTTTAAGCATTTCTGCATCCTTTGCAGTAAGCCTTGAGATGTTTTGATAAGTATGGATTTCAACATCCCCATTGAACATTTCAAGAAGGTCTTCTGACTGCTTCAAGTTGGGCCTTACTGACTTTTCAAAATAATCCAGAGGATAGTTAACTGTATAAAAAAGCCCTACATTGACTTTTCCTTTGAATTTGTTTCCAATCTTATACGATACCATACAGAATATCAGCCTCTCCATCAGAGCCCTGTAATGGCTGGTAGGCTCTGAAAAAAATACCGGAGCAGCAATAATAAGACTGTCTGCATCTAAAATTCTCTCAATCAGCGGTGAAATCTCATCTTTCCAGTAACATTTGCACTCATCATCATTGTTGTTGCAGATTAAACAGGACATGCATCCCCGCAAATCGATTTTATACAAATCAACAAACTCAACTTCACTTCCGGATGACTCAGCACCTTTAGCTGCAGAATGTGCAAGTTTCGCATTCACGTCCCTTCTTTTAGGTCCCGCATTAATCACTATGGTTTTCATCAATTCACTTCCTGCTTAATTCGGCACCGATTTCAAATGCCTTTTCAAGGTCTTTTGGAAACTGCAAGATCCACTGCTTTTCTTTTGCTTCCTGTGAAAAGCCCGCCATGTTGAATTTGGAATAGTCGCTTACCTGAATTGTATCACAGACAGGATAAGTTACTATTTCGCCATGTAAAAAGGAGAAAAGATATTCTGTTGTTGAAAGGCTGTCCTTCATTGCCTGTTCATAAAACTCCAACGGAGCGTTCATGGTGTAGAATATTCCAACATTTACCTTACCTGTAAAGTAGCTTGAACCGTCATCATATGACATGATGCAGAATATCAGTCTCTCAATGAGTGCCCGGAATTCACTTGTAGGCTGGCCAAAGTATATCGGTGAGCCTATCAAAAGACAATCCGCATCCAAAATCTTGTCAATTACAGGAGTCAAATCATCTCTCCAGTAGCATTTTCCTTTTGTCTTTTCCTTAAGTTTGCAGGCAAGACAGCTTCTGCATCCCTTGAAAACAAGATCATACAGGTTAAAATATTCTGTTTCAGCTCCAACTGATTCTGCACCCTTTTGAGCGGACTGCATTATCTCGGCAGTGTTCCATGTTTTTCTTGGACTTGCATTGATTACAATAGTTTTCATTTAAATCCCCATATAATTTATTATATTTGATTTAATGATTAAAAAAAGTATTTGTGAAAATGAAAAATAAAAAAAGAAATAAGTGAAAATCAATCCACTTAGTTAACTGAAATTTTTGGCTTTTTGCTTACTGCTTTATATTTTGAGTTACCTGCAAATTTAACTAACGCTGTGAATTTGCCTTTTTTGGTCAATTTGGTAATCTTGAATGTAGCCTGACCTTTTGAATTGGTTGTTGCCTTGTAAGTCTTACCGTTGACCTTGATAGTAACTTTTACCATTTTCATTGCAGCATTCTTATCTGTTTTTAAAGTAACAGTGTATTTTTTTGGTTTTTGTTGTTCTTTTGAATGATTTTGCCTTAGCAGTTAATTTTGGTGTTGCATTATTTACAACCACTTTTACAGATTCTGTTGATTTGGCATGATTATTGTCGCCTGCAAATGTTATTGTTGCGGTGTATGCGTTTTTAACAGCTAATGTTTTTGGAACTGCAATTGAAACCTGTCCTTTTTCTTTAGTGGCCTTGGTATATACCGCATTGTTCAGTTTAACACTGACCTTTTGATTAGCCAAGACATTACCGTTGGCATCCTTTAAAGTCACAACAATGTTTTTGCTGGTTCCATAAGTAGTTGTCACTTTAGGAGCGCTGAGTTTAGTTGCCAATTTGCCCACAGTGATGTTAACTCTTTTAGTTACAACCACAGTTTTTCAATCAATGTGTTGAACTCCTGTCAAAAATTGGCTCTGTCAAAAAGTTAGTTGATTGAATTTTCTTTCAAATTTTTTCTATTTTTTTCTATGATTTTTGTTTTTCCTGTTTAAATTTCAGAAACTTTTAAATACTTTGTAAGATTGTGTTACTTGGTTATTTTTTACACTTGAAATGTTACTTTGGTATTTTTGAAAATAAGCAATAGAAAATTATTTATAAGTGGAGAAACTTATTATATATTATGCAAATCAAAAAACAAGCTTCTCCATTTAGTAATTTGTCTGATGAACAACTTATATTTTTCGGTTTTGATGATCTTAGTTCGATGATAGAACACGAAGCACCATTGGATAAATCAGTTTTTGAAAGTAGTAATGGTGTTTTTGGATACAATGAACCTTTTTGTAAGCATTGTCATTCTCGTAAAGTTGTTAAAACTGGTTATAATACTCGTGAGCTTTATACAACTGATGGTGAAAAAAATATTGTTAAAGTTCAAAGATATTATTGTAAAAAATGCTGCACATTTTCTCAAACTGAATTTTTAGATGATTATGATGTTTATTCTCATTTTCACAAAGATACACTAAGTAAATCGAATAAATCTAAAGAGTTAGAGAATGTTTCACTTAGAAACATTTCAGGATTTCATAAAATCTTTAACAACATTACTATTTCTCATGAAACTGTTAGAAAATCATTAATTTTAACCGATAATTTATATTATGTTAATTCTGATTTGGAATTATCTGGTTATTATAGTTATGATGTTCAATGGATTAGTGTAGAGCGTACGTGGTATTATAGGCATGTGCTGTTTGATTTAATCCATAAAATGCCTGTTGCAGAGTTATTAAGCGATAATGAAAAAGACGAAACAACAGAAAAATTCATAAAAGAAAATATTCCCTCACACAAGAGAACAGCAATCATAACAGATTTAAAAAAGAGTTATGACCACATAATGGATAAATTAGGATTCATACATCAAAAATGCATATTTCACCTAAGATTAAACATTAATGAAAAAATAAAAACATTCTTAAATGAAACTAAAAGAAAATATAAGTCAGAATACAAAAAACAACATCCTAACGCTTCAAATTATAAAATAAAAAAATATGCAGAAGAAAAAATTAAA
>NZ_JAZQIJ010000002.1:0-4651 GCF_045541095.1 Methanobrevibacter sp. | reverse complement strand
AAATATTCAAAATTATCTAAAAAAAGTAATGAAGTGAAATTTCAAGTGTAAAATAACTCCCGAAATCCCACTAATCCTATAATCAAAGCACAATCCTTTAATTAAAATCCAATCAAAAAATTTAATTATTGGACGAACTCTTAAAATGCCTGATGAATTTTCAGAACTATGAGTGTGTTAATCATTATTATTTATAAAATATTTTATATCATAATTTTTAGTGGATGTTGATGGTTCTATCAGTTGTATATCCCTATGAAATTTTCCCGGAGTCCTTTTCTTATTACCAAATAAATCTTTATAATATGAAATCTTTTCTTTAGGGAATATGGAGACCTGTTGTGATTTAAAATATTTGTAGTGGCTATTTTTATTGTTTGGTTCATTCCATATTCTATCAATTAACGGGAAATATTCTTCATATAACTTCATTTTTTCATGGTCTTTAGATTCTCTGAAAATTGCATGGGCAGTACATCCTAAAATAAGGTCAATGAATTGAATTAATGTAGAATTAATGTAATTGTTATCATATGGTTTATATTTCTTATGATCTGACTCAATAAATGTTATTTCTTTTTCTTTAACTGTAATATTCTTTCTCCATCCAGTATAAATGGGGTATGCCATTTAAAATACTCGTGAGAATTTTTATCATCTGAAATATCATGAAAAATTTCTTTGATGGTGATGTGGTTATACTTTTTGAAGAAATATTTCAACGGACCTACAATTGTTGTCTTATAGAATCTATTGTATATGTTATTGTTTGTTTTATCTTCACCAAAAAATTTTGAATCTAATTTTTCTAAATCTAAGAAGAGTATATTAAAATAGATTTTTTCTTCTTCAGAGCAGAATTTATTGTTATTGACTAACATTTGAATCCATTTTGTTGAAATTGTTTTTCTGGAATATGACATTCCTTTTCTAAATTTTGCATAATGGATTTCACAATCATTATTGATATGATTTTTTTCAGTACACTTTCCTTTTTTAAAAATTTCACAAGAATTGTGGTCTATAAGCCATTTACTATTGTCTGCATCGTTTAAGCAACGATAAGATATTAATTTATTTGCTAACTTATATTTGAATGATGTTGGAACAAATAAACAACCAATTCCAATATATCGTTTATTTAAAATGTATGTTTCATCAGAAAATATTTCTAGTTCCATATTTCACCTTTTGTTTTTATAATGTTTATTTTTACATTTGTAATTTATATATGCTGTGTGACAGAGCATTTGTAAAGTAATTCTATTAATATGAACTTGAATACACTCTTCAAAGGGCAGGCAAGGACCGTGACCTAAAAAAGGTTCGAAAAATCACAGACCTTGCAGACATGTGCTATGTCAGACAGAAAAACCTGAAAGGCCTGGGGGATGCAATTGCATGCGCTGAAAAACACACTGGAGGCGAGCCTTTCGCAGTTCTTTTAGGCGATTCAATCACAAAAAGTGCAAAACCATGCACAAAGCAGCTGATTGATGTTTTCAATAAATACAAAAAACCTGCAATTTCAATCAGGGAAGTTCCATGTGACAAAGTATGCAGTTACGGAATCGTTGACGGTGATAAAATCGATGAAAACACTTATAAGATCACTCAACTGATTGAAAAGCCTAAACGCAATCAGGCTTCTTCCAATCTTGCAATACTTGGAAGATACATTTTAACCGAAGATATCTTTGACAGGATTAAAGAAACCAAACCTGGTTTTAACGGTGAAATCCAGCTTACAGATGCAATGTCAAAACTTGAAAAAATCTACGGTGTTAAATTCACAGGCAAGGTTTTCAACATTGAAAACCGCCTTGAGTGGATAAAATCATCAATTGATTATGCAATGGCAGATGATGAGTTTAAAGACGATTTGGTCAGTTACATGAAAACTTTTGTCGGTTAATCTATATGTCATATTAAGTTTACTTTAATTTTAATTTTTAAATTCATTAAATTGAAAATTGTTATAATTATTTTCATGGTTTAAATTAAACTATATTGATTAATTGACTGTACTTTGTAGTATTCGATGGGTCAATTTTGTTCCAAAAATTGTTGGATAATAAGTATCTATGTTGCACTTATCTGTTGCCTATTTTTTGAAGTTTTATTTTTTTTAGGTTTTTGATTTTGAAACATCGCATGTTTCTGATTGAAACATTCGCTTTAAACATTTATCCTCTGGTTATTCAACACGTTAATGCCCGAAATTTACTATTCAAAATCTCTTTTGCGAAAACGTTCCTATATATCGCAGTGCAAAATTCAATTCCGTTCCATAAATGTTGTCGTTAATGTTGATGATTTACAAAATCAAATCTTAAAAAATAGTTAGAAATTTAATATTAGTAATATCAATGTCTATAACATGATTAAACATGTTTAGGTAGATAGACATTGAATTAAACCACTAATTTGTAAGAATTTAAGTAATCCAGAAAGTGGATTATAAACTCTATGATATAATTTGAAATAGTGGATATATAAACTTTATCATGTTTAATTTATAAATTGTAGAAAGTGTCGATTATAAATAAACAAACCCGAATATGACTTTATAAGGTCATTGAAAAACAACCATTATAATATTTGATGGTTTCTACAATTTAAAGGTAAATCCTTATGGTCTCATTTTAGTCAATATATAACTCAAATGAAATAGAATGCAACACACCATGAAATGACGGTGTATATGAGCACTCCAATCCAAAATTTCTTCTGGACATTCATAAGGATTCCTCCTGTCAAATTAGTGGTTTTGCCAAAGGGAGCATTCATTAAAACATCAGTTTCAAATCCTACCAATGGCAATATTATCCTACCTAAAATAATACCACCTCCTTATGGTCAAGAGTTTGATTACTTATTACATTAGATTTTATGGCATAAATAGTTTTTATTTGGTCTATACACAAGTAAAAATTGTATTTAGTGCGTAATTAGAATATTTATTAATTTTTTTCAATGAAATGCTCATATTATTTTAAATTAGCTAATTTAGCTGTCTGATAATTTTTGAATAATTCCCTCAAAACATTCGCTTTGAACAAATTAGTTAAAAAGCACAAATCTATAGTGTAGAAAACCACAAAAAATATTGTTCATCTGGATTGAAAAATTAGTAATTTTTTAACTGACGGCCAACAGCATATTTCACTCAGAATTCGCTAAAACCTGTAATCCTCTTGATAACCCACACAATCATCGTTCAAATCACTCTCGTCCAACTTAAAGACATCACTGCGGCTAACGCAAATTGCTTCACCGATACCTCCCCGATTGCCTGAAAAGCTTGAACGCAATATCTCAAGCACGCCATCATTATTGTATATGGCTCCGCCATTTGCCACGGAAACGTTGGCTGAAAAGCCGGATTGTGAAATTTCCAGGTTTGAGGAATTATGTATTGCACCGCCAAAGGTTCCTGCGGAATTCTCATTGAATTTACACTGTCTGATGGAGAGATTTCCATCATTTACTATTGCGCCTCCGGCATATTCGGCATGATTTTTCTCAAATATTGAGTCTACAGCAGTCAAGTCAGATTCTTCCCAGTTGTATATTGCTCCGGCACCCTCCTCAGAGAAGTTGTTTTTAAAATCACATTCCCTGATAATCATTTCACCTTCAGCATATATTGCTCCCGGGCGATGCTGACTATGATTTTCCTTGAAGGTGCATCGGGAAATGACTGCCCTTCCGTCTGAATATATTGCTCCGCCAATCGATGAGGAGTTATCCTTAAAAAGTGAGTTGTGAACTTCAAGATTACCCTCAAAATGGGCTATTGCCCCACCTGCCAGATCATCAAAGTTACCCTTAAAAATACAATCCCTCACAACCATGTCTCCATCGTTGCATACGACGGAATAATTGTTTAAAAACCGGCAGTTCAAAAGGCTCATCGATCCCTCATTTGATAGAGTGTCAACGTGGTTTTCCCTTTCATGGCCGTTTTTGAAAATGGTGTTTTCGATTATTATGTCCGTACCGTTGAAATCGAATATGGCTGCCTTGCATCTGGCATCGATAGTGTGGCCTGCCCCGTCAATATGGAGAACATCTCCCTTAAATTCTATTCCCCGGGCGTATCTTTCACATTCCACATCATCAAGAACTATATCGGATTTTAAAACCACCTTGCCATCGGATGAGTGAATCAAATTATCCAGATATTTGAAATTTCTATCCGAATTGTAAAATAAGCGATTAATATATCTCTGTGAAACATTCTGATAAGACATTTTAACACCTTGGATGATATTATGTATGGGACAGTAATTAAAGTTAATTATAAAGAAATCACTTTAGCTAAATAAGTTTCGAATAATTCTCTTCTTAACCTCCGCTTTCATCAAAAACATCATTTCATGCAGTCCCATATTGAATAAAGCGCTGGCTTTAAACTTAACTTTAATTAATATTGGGGATATAATTATCATTAATTGAAGGTGTTGGCTATGGGATTTATCAAAAATATTGCAAGAATACCTGACCGCTTAGGTCATGGATGAATTGCACAAAAAATTACTTATCAAATGCTCTCTGAAGAACTTTAAATACCAATGAAATCTAAACTAATAAATGACAAAGTTAATCAAAACTTTTTTCAACGATAACCAAGTTTAAAAAAGCAAAA
>NZ_JAZQIJ010000001.1:0-4778 GCF_045541095.1 Methanobrevibacter sp. | reverse complement strand
TTAAAATGACTCCATTTAAAAGCAAGACCATATTAATTTCAACCGGCATAAAATACTTTGGTGAAAATCATGGCAAAATCAATTGCTCCTAACAAAAAAATATTAATCATAATATTTGTTAGGATTTAAGTTTGTTATATTGTATGGGATTATTAAATTGATTAATTGATTATTTTTTAATTAATTATAAAAAAACTTTATAAAAATTCATTTTACAATAACTTTTAAATATCTTTTTGAATATATCTATAAATACTTAAATATTTTAAGTAACAATCCAAAAAAATTGAGTGAAAAAATGGTAAACGAAGATTTCGCACAAAAGATAAAAGACATAAGAGCAAGACAAGACATGACAATAGAAGAACTCTCCGAGAGAAGCGGTGTAAAACTTGAAGTTCTCCAGGCTATGGAAGACGGTGAAGTAATTCCGTCACTCACACCATTAACCAAAATGGCACGTGCTTTAGGAGTCCGTCTTGGAACATTCCTTGATGACACACCTGAACTTGGACCTGTAGTTACACGTGGCGGAAAAACTGAAAACTCTCTTTACTTTTCAGGAAGAGAAGACGTTACAAACTCTACCAATCTGGAGTTCCACTCATTAGGTGCAGGTAAAATTGACAGAAACATAGATCCGTTCATGATTGACATCAAGTATGAAGAAGGGGATAAGGAACTTTCATCACACGAAGGTGAAGAGTTCATCTATGTTCTGGAAGGAGAAATCGAACTGATTTACGGAAAAGACACATTCCAGGTAGGCGTCGGAGATACTATATTTTACGACTCTGTAGTGCCACACCACCTTCACGCAACAGGCGGAAAAGACGCTAAGATATTAGCAGTACTCTATACTCCATATTAACTACAAAAGAGGCTTGATTGATATGTTTAAATTTGATTTTGGAAAAACAGTATTGGATTATATGAATTTATTAGCTCATGAGTTGGGATTGTTGCATTTGAGTTTAAACATATTGGGTCAGAATTTAAGATTAGCAAAAATTACAGGAGGAGTTTAGATGAGTGAATTATTTACAGAATTACCATTAGGAAAATTTTTCGAATCAATGGTTGAAAAACAGCCTGATCATGAGTTTATAGTTTATCCGGACAGAAATTTAAGATTTACATATAAGGAATTTGATGAAAGAATAGATAATCTGGCAAAAGGAATGCTGGCAATTGGAATCAAAAAAGGAGATCATGTAGGAATCTGGGCAAAAAATGTTCCTGAATGGCTGACTTACATGTTTGCAACCGCAAAAATCGGTGCAACAATCGTGACAGTCAACACAGCATACCAGTCCCACGAACTGGAGTATGTGTTAAAGCAGTCTGACATGAAAGCACTGGCAATGACAGACGGATTCCGTGACACAAGCTACTTTGACATAATCAATGAACTTGTTCCCGAACTTAAGACATGTGCAAGGGGTCATCTTATTTCTGAAAAGTTCCCTTATTTAAAGTTTATCTTCCACGTAGGTCAGGAAAAGCACAGGGGAATGTATAACACAAATGAGCTTATCCTTTTAGGTATGAACTATGATGATGATGAATACCAGAAGGTTAAGGATGCGGTTACACAGCACGATGTAATAAACATGCAGTACACTTCAGGTACTGAAGGTTTCCCAAAAGGTGTAATGCTTACAAGCCGTAACATTGTAAACGACGGTTATTACATAGGGGAAAACATGAACTACACTGAAAAAGATAGGTTACTGTTGCAGGTACCTCTTTTCCATTGTTTTGGAACTGTTTTAGGTGTTATGGCCGTAATTACTCACGGTTCAACTATGGTTGTTCTTGAGGAATATGACCCTCTTCTGGCAATTTCATCCATTCAGAAGGAAAAATGCACATCAATCTACGGTGTTCCGACAATGTTTATCGGTATGATGAACCATCCTATGTTTGAGATGTTCGATATGAGCTCTTTAAGAACAGGGATCATGGCAGGTTCCACTTGTCCTGTGGAGACCATGAAGGATGCAATAGAAAAGATGAACATGAAAGAGATTACAAGTGTTTATGGTCTTACTGAAGCAGCACCTGGTTTTACACAGACCAATGCAGCAGATTCATTTGAGAAAAAAATCAATACGGTCGGACGTAAGTTTCCGAATATTGAGGTTAAGATTGTTGATCCGGATACTGGTGAAGAGTTAGGTCCGGGTGAGAAAGGGGAAATCATGTGCAGAGGTTTCAACGTCATGAAAGGTTACTACAACATGCCTGAGAAAACTGCTGAAACCATTGAACCTGACGGATGGCTTCACTCAGGAGACCTTGCAACAGTTGACGAGGACGGATACTATTCAATCGTCGGACGTATAAAGGACATGATTATCAGAGGTGGAGAAAACATCTATCCTCGTGAGATTGAAGAGTTCCTCTTTACCCATGATTGTGTGCAGGACGTTCAGGTTGCTGGAATTCCGGATGAAAAATACGGTGAACTCGTTGGAGCATTCATCATAAAAGAGGAAGGATTTGATGATGTAACAGAAGCTGACATTCGTGACTTCTGTATAGGTTCTATTGCTCGTTATAAGGTTCCAAAATATGTTTTCTTCGTTGATGAGTTCCCTCTTACAACCAGTGGTAAAATCCAAAAGTACAAGTTAGGCGATATCGGTCTTAAACTGCTTGAAGAAAGACGTGAAAGAGGAGAATTATAAATTCTCTTTTCAACTATTTTTTTTTTAAATTTTCATTTTATAATTTTTTTTATAATTTTTGCAATGTTTGTAATTTTTTTTTAGAATATTTTTTATAACAATGTTATCTTGTGTTTATAATTTTGTAATATTTTTTTAACTGTGTAATTAATTTTTAACATTGTGTTTTATTTTTTTTACATTTTCGATATATTTTTCAGAATGTTAATGATATATTAAACAATATTTAAGTTAAGATACACATTCTGTAGGCAGTTTTGATGAGGAAACTAGGATCTGGGAGATTGGCAAGTTAGAAGCTAACAAACCTGTTTCTCTTGTTTTGGTTACCAGAATCAATGCTGAAGGAAACATTACAAACGTGGTTAAAGTTAACACAACAACTTATGAGCCAAATAAAACAAACAATGTGGCAAATAACACTACTGTTGCAAATCCAATTTATGATTTAGAAATCGTAAAGATTGTTGACAGCACAGTTGTTTATCTAAATGATAACGTCATCTGGACAATCAAGGTCATAATCCATGGCCCAAGTGTTGCTGTAAATGTCGTTGTTGAAGATACACTTCCTGAAGGTTTGAAATTAATAAATGCAAAAGCATCTGTAGGCAATTACTCAAACGGAATTTGGAAAATCGGTGATTTGGAAGTTACCATGCCAGTAACTCTGGAGTTAACTACCCAAGCTGTAAAAGAGGGCAATATTTTAAATGTTGTCACAGTAAACTCCACAACTCCTGATTCCAACAAATCAAATAACGTCGCAAACAATACAACTGAAGTAGATCCTGTATGTGATTTGGAAATCACCAAACTTGTCAACACAAGCTGTGTAAACGTTACAGACAAGATAGAATGGACAATTATCGTTGTAAACAACGGTCCATCAACAGCCCGTAACGTAAAAGTCAGTGACGTCTTGCCGAAAGGTCTTAAATTGATCAGCGCAAATCCATCTGTCGGCAGCTTTGCCGGTGACATTTGGACAATCGGTGATTTGGATGCAAACAAACCTGTATCTATGGTATTGATTACTCAGGCTGTAAAAGAAGGCAACATCACCAATGTGCTGTTGTAACCACAACAACAAAAGACAGCAATGAGTCAAATAACAAGGTAAACAACACTACCGAAGTTAACCCTGTATGTGATTTGGAAATCATAAAAATCGCCAGCTCCAAAAAGGCTTATGTCGGTGAAGAGCTGACCTGGACAATTATGGTAACCAATCACAGTCCAAGCGCTGCATATGATGTGAAAGTCTTTGAAGACATACCAGGCTCACTTAAATTAGTTAAAACTTCAGCTTCCAAAGGCTCATACAACAAGAAAACCAACATTTGGACAATAGGCAAACTCGAAAGCGGATCAAGTGAAACACTTCTGATTACTACCAAAGTATTGAGAATTGGAAATATCACAAATCCTGTAGATGTAACATCATCCACACCGGACAAAGATAAATCCAACAACAGGGCAAACGATACGATTGAAGGTTATGCAATTGTGGATTTAGAGATTACTGTAAAATCCGATAAATCCCAATACAGAGTCGGTGATAAAATTATCTGGACAGTCACTGTCAAAAATCATGGCCCATGTGATACACATGAAGTCACAGCGATTGACCACTTACCGTCAACCGTCAAATTCGTTTCATACAAAGCATCCAAAGGTGTATATGATCCTGTGACAGGCGAATGGCAAATAGGTGATTTGGCAAACGGTGAAAGTGCAACCATGCAAATAATCTGCATTGCACTTGAAGAAGGTATAATTACCAATGAGGTAAGCGTTTCCTGCAATGAAACTGAAAGCGATTATGATAATAATCATGATGTAGCTGAAATTGAAGTTATTGGAGATGTTCCTCCAACACCTGAAAAGCCACATAAAATACCTGGTAAGCCAGCTCGCATGCTTGAAACAGGTAATCCGATAGCATATCTTTTAGTAACTGTTGCTTTAGTATTAGGTAGTATTTGGATTCCACGCAGAAAAGAATAATATTCAAAATAAGAATTTAACTAGATTTCATATCTAGTTACTTTTTCCTTTTTTTATTTTTTACACAGACAATTT